>JAKMFG010000264.1 GCA_022425565.1 Alphaproteobacteria bacterium | reverse complement strand
AAGCAATTCAATTGGTTGTATTAAGTGATACAAGAGAAATGGTGCTGGTGGAGAGACTCGAACTCCCAACCGCCCGATTACAAATCGGGTGCTCTACCAATTGAGCCACACCAGCACTGCACGGCGTTTTACCAGAAACACCCCCGTGGTCAATAGGTCTAATGGTTTTCCATCGAAACCGATCTGCTGCCGCATGTCCGGACTGTCCCGCTGCTGATCATCCGCGCGGGGCGATGGCCGCTGGGTCGAAATTCACATCCCTTATGATCCCGGCGAGCTGCAGGGCCAGCGGTGATGCGTCCTCGCGGACATAGAGGAACACGCCGAAATCCGGCAGTGACGGCAGACCGCCTTCGGCCGGCACCTCGTGCCAGTCCTTGATTTTCGCCATATAGGGCATGTTCGTCTCGACGGCGAGGCCGGCGCTGACAAAGGCCACAAGATCCCGCCAGTGATTCGCCTGGTAGGGCGTCTCCCAGGTGATCCCGGCACCCTCGAGGGCGGCTCGCGCCACCGGCAGGAAAATGCAGTCGGGCTTTGCAGCAAGCGGCAGCGGCCGTTGCCGAAAGATTTCGCTGTCGCGCCCGACATACCATTTCAGCGGCGCCCGGTAGAGGCATTCGCCGGCGCCGGTGGCGACCGGCTCGGTGGTCAGCATGACCTCAATCGACCCTTCCTCGAACTGTTTCAGAAGCAGGTGGGAAATAGACGACACCATGTTGATCCGCGCGCGCGGGAAAGCGCCGACGAAGTCACGCAGCATGCCGGTAACATAGGGGCGCACGATGTCCTCCGGGACGCCAAAGCTGACCCGGCGCTCGAACGCTTCATGCATCATCCGGTTCCAGGTCTCGTCATTGAGCTTCACCATGCGGCGGCCATAGCCGAGGAGCTGCTCGCCCTCGCTTGTCAGGCACACGCCGCGCCCATGCCGCTGCATCAGCGGCTGGTCGAACGCCGTCTCCAGACGCTTCAGCTGCATCGAGACGGCGGACTGGGTCAGGTTCAGGCGCTCGGCGGCACGGGTCACGCCGCCCAGCTCGGCGACGGTCACAAATGACCGCAGCGCCGACATATCGAGATTCCGGGGACTGTTACAGGGCATCAGGGCTCCTTATGGGAATGATCAGAATCGATCATTTGTCATTTTGGCGCATTTAACCAAAATCATAAAGAAAACTGATGGATAGAACCCATCAACTCATGAAATGGAAAGGATCACGGAATGTTATGGATTGTCAGTGAATGGCCACCCTTCCGGTGGCTCCGTTCCACCCTGTTCTGGGCCGCGCGGCCACGCCTGTTGTGGTTGCGGATCGCCGATGCGGCGGCGCTGGCGCGCTCGCGCCGTGAACTTGCCGAGATGGATGACCGGCTTTGTGACGATATCGGCGTCACCCGGCTCGAGGCCAAGCGCGAGGCGGCGCGTCAACCGCTTGACGAGCTGTCACCATGGGCGCCGCTGGAACTGCGGATGGCTGTTGCGGAATCGCGGCGGCGGTTCGCTCCGCGCCCGTGGCTCCGCGCCACCGGGCGTGCGCGTCTTCGCTAGTAAGTCTCTCCTGTAACCGCTCCCTCAGGAGCTGCCTTACGACGGGGCCATGGCCATCATCCCTGCGTCATGGTCCCGTCGCCAATGCCTGGATATTCTGTTGCTGTCAGTCCTGGCGTGCCGCATAGAGCGCGATGGCGGCGGCAATCGACACATTCAGGCTTTCGCTATCCTCGGAAATATTGATTCGCACCAGCCTGTCGCAATGGCGGCGGGTGAGATGGCGAAGGCCTGTTCCCTCGGCTCCCATCACGATGCCAAGGCGCTCGATCTCGCGAAGTGACCCGACATCACTGTCGCCGTCGGCGGCGAGGCCTGCAATCTCGATCCCGGCCTCCTGAAGCCGTTCGATGGCGCGTGCCAGATTAACCACGCGGATCATCGGAACGCGTTCCAGCGCGCCTGCTGCCGCCCGTGCCAGCGCGCCCGATTCCTCCGGCGCATTGCGGTGGGTGGTAATGATGGCCTGCGCCCCAAGTGCCAGTGCGCTGCGCATGATGGCACCGACATTGCGCGGATCGGACAGCTGGTCGAGCAGCAGCAGCCGTATCTGCCCTTCACCAGATCCGTCACCAAGCCCAGTACCAAGTCCGGAACCAAGTCCGGCAATGCAGTCTTCGAGATCCATGGCTTCCAGCGGCCATACGGCGGCCAGCATGCCCTGATGCACCGCCTTTTCGCCATCACCTGCCGGATGCACCGCATCAAGGCGCCGGCGCTCGCTCTCGGTAATGTCCGGCAGCTCGGTTCGTCGTGCTTCGGGAAGCGCGTCGATGCACCGCATTATGTCTTGCGCGGCCTCGGCCGTGGCATAGAGTGCCGCGATCCGTCTTTCGGGGTTGGCAAGCGCCGCCATGACGGCATGGCGTCCCCACAGGAAATACCCGCCCGACGGGGGTTTCGGGCCTGACGGGGCAGGGCGATTCCCATGCGTGGGGTGCGGTGGCTTGCTGCCACCCGGACTGCTGGCTGCTTTGCGGTGTGGCTTGCCGCGTCTTTTCTTTTCGGTTCCGTGCCGCATTTGGTGACTTCTTTGTTGACAAACCGCGCCCGCTTTTTTATCGCATGGCGGCGTTCTTCTGCTGATGAATATCTTATTCACCTAACAGGGGACGGACGTATCAGGCAACCGGTGAGGTGGCCGAGTGGTTAAAGGCAGCAGACTGTAAATCTGCCCGCGTAGCGTACGTAGGTTCGAATCCTACCCTCACCACCACCTGCCTGGGCGTTCCGGCGGCATGCCGCCATTTCCGAACCCGGCCCGGCCGTGGCGCGGATCACAGTTTCAACTAGCCCGGCGCCGCCACCATTCGGCGGAGACCGGCAGACAGGCAGAAGGGAATGGGCTGGCATGTCCAAGGAAAAGTTTGATCGTTCCAAGCCGCATGTGAACATTGGCACGATTGGCCATGTTGACCACGGCAAGACGACACTGA
Organism: Alphaproteobacteria bacterium; assembly: GCA_022425565.1. Taxonomy (GTDB): domain Bacteria; phylum Pseudomonadota; class Alphaproteobacteria; order Puniceispirillales; family Puniceispirillaceae; genus UBA8309. The sequence continues at coordinate 1,312 of JAKMFG010000264.1, read as the reverse complement.
CGGCAGCGATCACGAAGGTGATGGCGGAGGCTGGTGGCGCCGAGTTTCAGGCGTATGACCAGATTGACAAGGCACCTGAAGAGCGTGCCCGCGGCATCACCATTTCGACGGCGCATGTCGAGTACGAGACCACGAACCGTCACTATGCGCATGTCGACTGTCCTGGTCACGCTGACTATGTGAAGAACATGATCACTGGTGCGGCCCAGATGGACGGTGCGATCCTTGTCGTATCGGCAGCTGACGGCCCGATGCCACAGACCCGCGAGCACATTCTGCTGGCGCGTCAGGTTGGTGTTCCTGCGCTGTGCGTGTTCATGAACAAGGTCGACCAGGTTGATGACGAGGAGCTTCTGGAGCTCGTCGAGATGGAGATTCGCGAGCTTCTGTCGAGCTACGAGTTTCCTGGCGACGACATTCCGATCGTGAAGGGTTCTGCGCTTGCTGCTCTTGAGGATAGCGATGCGACCATCGGTTCCGAGGCGATCAAGGAGCTGATGGCAGCTGTTGATGATTACATCCCACAGCCTGAGCGTCCGAAGGACCAGCCGTTCCTGATGCCGATCGAGGATGTGTTCTCGATCTCGGGTCGCGGCACGGTTGTGACCGGCCGTATCGAGCGCGGCATCGTGAATGTCGGTGAAGAGATCGAGATTGTTGGTCTGAAAGAGACCACCAAGACGACCTGCACCGGTGTGGAGATGTTCCGCAAGCTTCTGGACCAGGGCGAGGCCGGCGACAATGTTGGTGTTCTGCTGCGTGGTACGAAGCGCGAGGATGTCGAGCGTGGCCAGGTTCTTTCGGCCCCGGGCTCGATCACCCCGCACACCGAGTTCAAGTGCGAGGCGTATGTTCTGACGAAGGAAGAGGGTGGACGTCACACCCCGTTCTTCTCGAACTACCGTCCGCAGTTCTACTTCCGTACGACGGATGTGACCGGTTCTGTCGAGCTGCCGTCTGGCACCGAGATGGTTATGCCGGGCGACAACATTGCAATGACGGTGACACTGATCGCGCCGATCGCCATGGATGAGGGCCTGCGCTTCGCGATCCGCGAAGGTGGCCGCACCGTCGGCGCCGGCGTCGTCGCATCCATCGTCAAGTAGGGACTCGAACAAAAGAAGGGCGCGCGGCGCCCTTCTTTATTCGCAGGTAACAGGGAAAGCAGTCATGGAAACCCAGAACATCCGGATCCGGTTGAAGGCATTTGACCAGCGTATCCTCGACCAGACGACGAACCAGATCGGCAATACCGCCAACCGTTCCGGTGCAGAAGTACGGGGTCCGATCCCGCTGCCGACGAACATCCGCC
>JAKMFG010000259.1 GCA_022425565.1 Alphaproteobacteria bacterium | reverse complement strand
GAAGGTGTCCGCCTCCTGCACCGCGCATACAGTCTTGGTGCACCGGACACACATATAGACTTCTATCGTGACTTCGCCGAACTCTACGACAGCACCTATGCCGCCAGCCTTGGCTATATCTACCCGCTTGGCATCGCTTCGGTCCTTGCCGGCCAGCAACGCCCACAGGGCGCCATCCTCGATATCGGATGCGGCACAGGCCTTGTGGCGACAGCCATTCGCAGGGCTGAGCCAAACGCAGTGATCGACGGGGTTGATATTTCGCCGGACATGCTTGAGAAGGCGCGCGCCAAGGGTGACTATCGTGACCTCATTGCCGCCGACCTGACCGCCGACAACAGCCACATCGCGACGGACTACGCAGCAATTGTCAGCGCCGGCACCTTTACCTTTGGCCATCTGGGCCCCGAATTGATGTCTGATATGGTAGGTCTGTGCCGGTCGGGCGCGGTGGCGGCCCTTGGCGTGAACAGCGTTTATTTTGCCGAACAGGGTTTCCGGGATGTTCTGGACAGGCTCGAGGCAGATGGCCAGATCACCGATGTCGCGCTTCACGAGATGCCCATCTATGACGGGCGGGACGAGGCGCACCAGGATGACACGGCGATGATCCTCGCCTTCACAACTCTCTAGACTGATTCCAGTGCGTCACATGCGCCCTTGCAGGCTGTGAACAATCTGCTTTTCGGTGGCCTGTTTTCCTGATACTCGGGGAATCGAGTTTAAGTACAGCTTATGGTGAGACAGGTGATGACCGGTTGGATGCAGCGTCCGTTCGTCGCGCTTGGCATGCTTGCCATGGCGATGGGCATGATCCCGTTGAACGATGCACTGATCAAGCTGATGAGTGCCTATATGCCGCTAGCCGAGATCGCGCTGATCCGCGGCGTCCTGTCGATGATCGTCCTTGCCGTTTTCACCGGCGGTGTCAGCAGTATGCTGGCACTACCCGGTCGAGTGTTCTGGAGCTTCTTCGGGCGTGGTATGTGTCTTGTCCTGGCGATGATCCTCTATTTTGTGCCGCTTGGCAGCCTGCCGCTGCCGACCGTGATCACCATCTTCTTTGTCTCGCCGCTTCTGATTACCCTGCTGTCGGTCCCGTTTCTGGGTGAGCGGATTGGCGTTCACCGCATGCTGTCCGTGTGCATGGGCCTGATCGGCGTTCTGGTGATCATCCGGCCCGGAACCGCGGATTTCCAAATTGAGGCAGTGGTGGTGTTTGGTGCGGCGCTGTCCTACGCGGCTTTTCAGATCTGGACGCGCCGCCTGAAATCCGTCGGCAACCTGTCGGCCTTGGTAACGGTTCAGCAGCTCTGCTACATCACTGGCTTCCTGCCCATCCTGCTGATCAATTATTTTCTGCCGCGTGCGGCATCCGGCAACGCAACGCTGGATTTCCTGTTTCGTGCGCCGGTGATGCCGGGGATGCAGGATGCCGGCTTCTTTGTGATTTGCACGGCGGCGGTTCTGTTCCTGTCGATGGCCTCGTCGAACGCCTATCGCTCGGTCGAGGCGTCGTTGATCGCGCCATTCGAATACACAGCCATTCCTTTTGCCGTGATCTGGGGGATCGTCATCTGGAATGACTGGCCAGACGGGTTGAGCTGGCTTGGCATGGGCCTGATCCTGTCAGGCGGGCTCTATACCATCTGGCGTGAACGGGCACGCGACGTCGAGGTGGTGACATCGACGCCGATGCCGGCATCAGCCTCGGCAGCCCACCTTCCAGAGGAGGAGGCAGTCAGCAAGCACCGGACCTAGTCCGTTTCGCCCTGCCAGACACCCTTGTCGCGAAGGGACTCCGCAACCTCGCGCGGCATATAGGTCTCGTCATGCTTGGCAAGAACATTGCTGGCGGTCAGAGCGCCATTGGCAATCCGGCCCTCGGCGACCACGCCCTGGCCTTCACGGAACAGGCTGGGAAGCGCGCCATTGAAGCTCACCCTGATTTCGGCATCACCATCCGTCACCACAAAGTCTGAATTCAGCCCGTCGACTGTCACGCTTCCAGTCTTGACCAGCCCGCCCAGACGGATCGGGCGACCTTCCGCATCAGCCGGAATTTCCGACGGGGTGTAGAAGAAGACGATATTCTCGCGCAGTGCACCAAGCACAAGCCCGACGGCAAGCGCCAGCAGCAATGCAATCGCGGCGATGGCCGCCAGTCTTTTCTGTTTTGGTGACATATTCCGGATGCCCGTCGGTTTAGGCTGTCAGTTTCGCCCGTCAGGTCTGACTGTTAGGTAGCCCGGGCAAGCCGCATGGGCAAGGGTGAACGCCATCCAGTTTCGCATTCTGTGACGTCGTGGCGCATGGTGACGAGCCGGCCCTGCACCGTCTTGAGGTTGCAACAACCTGTTGCCTGTCCTATGTCCGTAACGCAGTCAACAACTATCACCCTCAAGGAGAGATCAGTTTTATGAGCAGAATCATCAGGCGCGCGACCGTTGCTCTTGCCGTTGGTCTGGCACTTGTTTCATCAGGTCCGGTGCTTGCCGCCGACATCAAGGCTGGCGAGAAAGTATTCAAGAAGTGCAAGGCATGCCACTATGCCGACCGCGAAAAGCACAAGACAGGTCCGCATCTAGTAAACCTCATCGGCCGCACGGCGGGATCGCTCGAAGATTACAAAAAATACTCCAAGGCGATGAAGGCATCCGGTATTGTCTGGAACGAAGAGACGCTGACCGATTACCTGCGTGCGCCGAAGAAATACATCAAGGGCACGAAAATGGCGTTTGTCGGCCTGAAAAAGGATGCCGATATCGAGAATGTCATCGCTTATCTGATGGCAGAGAAGTAGGTTGTTCATGCGGTCGCCATCTGGCTCCGCAGACGTGATTGCAAGCAGGCAGGGGCCGCAATGTCCGATCATATGGTGAAGTACCCGCGGCTAACGGATCTCGAGAAGAAGGCCAAGCGCCGGATTCCACATTTCATTTTTGAATATCTCGATGCCGGCACTGGCCGCGATTTTGCCAAGGATGCGAACGAGGCCGCCTATCGCGAGCTTCATCTGACACCGCAATTCCTTCGTGGCCGCATCCAGCCCGATACCAGCACCACGCTTCTTGGCCAGACCTATAATGTGCCGTTCGGAGTTGCGCCGGTCGGTCTGTCATCAAGCATCTGGCCGGGTGCTGAGCAGATACTTGCCAAGGCGGCGAAGGCGCACGGGTTCCCCTATGCGCTGAGCACGGTTGCCGGCGATTCCGTCGAACGCGTGTCGAAGGCCGGTGGCGACATGACCTGGTTCCAGCTCTATCCACCGAATGACCGCGAAATCGGCTACGATATGTTGCGGCGTGCTGCGGAATGCGGTGTCGAGACGCTTGTGGTGACGGCCGATGTGCCGGGGCCGAGCAGGCGCGAACGGATGCGTTTGTCAGGCGGACCCGTCGGAAGCCGCGGTAAATCCATGTACACACCGCGTGTGATCATGCAGTCGATGGTTCGTCCGGAATGGTCGCTTCGCATGCTCGCGAATGGTGGCCCTCGCTTCCGCAATTTCGAGCCTTATGCGGACAGGTTTGGCAAGATGTCTGTTACCGAGTTCATCGGCTCGCAGCTGAATGGCAGCCTTGACTGGGATTATCTGGACCTGATCCGGGAACGCTGGTCAGGCAAGCTGCTTCTCAAGGGCATTCTGCACGGGCAGGACGCCGAGCGCGCCGTGCGTGCAGGCGTTGACGGGCTGGTGATTTCGAATCATGGTGGCCGCCAGCTGGATGCAGCGCCGCACCCGCTTCACCAGTTGCCCCACATCCGTGCCATCGTTGGCAACAAGATGCCGCTGATCGTCGATAGCGGGGTCCGTTCCGGTCTCGATGTCGCCAAGGCAATTGCTTCCGGCGCGGATTTTGTCATGCTGGGCCGCCCGTTCCTTTATGCCGTCGCGGCGCTTGGCGCGCGTGGCGGCGAGCATGCCGCCGCTATCCTGATGGACGAATTGCATGATGTGATGCGCCAGTTGGGTGTCACAACAATCGCGGGCCTTGCAGACGTTCCGGTATCCCACAGTGCAAACTGAAGCCCCGAACGCTAACAAGAAGCCTTTCACCATGAGAACGATATTCTCCACATTTCTGACACTTGTCGCCTTTGCCACCAGCGCTGCTGTCGCCGGCATGCTGGACATCGGTACGGTGCAGGTGCGCGCAACTGCGCCCGGCATGGGCATGACAGGCGGCTATGTCGCCATCACAAACAACAGTGACAGTGACGACAGGCTGGTCGCCGTTTCTGCAGAATTTGCCAAACGTGTCGAAATTCACGAGATGATGCACGACAACGGCGTCATGAAAATGCGTGAACGCGATGGTGGCATCGAAATTCCGGCTGGTGAGACAGTGATGCTGAAGCCGGGTGGCCTGCACATCATGTTCATGGGGCTTGGCGAAACAATGGTCGCTGGTGAGATGCGAGAGATTACGCTCGAATTTGCTTCAGGCCATAAAGCCACTGTTCCGGCCATGGTCCTGAAGCCTGGCGACATCAAAAGCGGTGGTCACAGGCACGATCATTCAGATGAGCATTCCGCCGGCCATAAGCACAAGCATTCGCACGACTAGTTCGCCCAGTGGCGGCTTACAGCTGGCAGCCAATCAGAATATTCCTGCATCAATTCCTGCAGCCATCCCCATCGCCAGCTCCTCGACCTCGGCCGGATAGCCCTCGGACCAGTCGCCATGCAGGATCAGCGGTGCTGCCACAAGTCGCCAGCGCTGCGCCCCGATAATCGATTCCAGCGCTCGGCGCGTCGCTGTGCCGTCAAGTCCGGCGCGGATATAGACGCCGACTGGCTTGGCCTCGCTTTTGTCGAGCCAGTCATTATAACAGCGGTCGAACATGTCCTTTGTCGCCCCCGCCATATAGCCGATATTTTCCGTCGTCCCGATCAGCACCCCATCCGCCTCGAACAGATGCGTCGCCTCGATATCAAATGGCGAGGACAGGCGGACATTCAGGCCGCCGGCATCGGGGTGGGACGCGCCGCGAAGTGCGGCCTCGGCCAGCGCGGATGTATTCGGCGACGGCGCGTGCGCAATGATGAGAAGGAATTTCGGCATTGGCGAGGCCTGTCGGGACATCCTATAGTTTCACTGACCATAGTCTGACAGCAGTGTGCGCCTGCGCAAGCCTGCTAGGGGAAAGATCATGCCGGACCTGTTGACCAACGATGCGCTAGCCGAGGCTTTGGCCGATCTGGAGGGGTGGTCTCTGGTGGAAAATGGAACTGCCATCGAGGCCGAATTCAGCTTCAAGGGTTTCAATGCCGCCTTCGGGTTCATGACGCGCGTCGCCCTTGCGGCGGAACGCCAGAACCACCATCCAGAATGGTCGAATGTCTATAACCGTGTCACCATTCGATGGACGACCCATTCCGAGGGCGGCGTGACCGATCTGGATGTGAAGCTGGCACGGACCAGCAGCAGATTTGCTGCTGGCGGCTAGTAAAGGAAATACTCCAGAATCCACATGGA
>JAKMFG010000253.1 GCA_022425565.1 Alphaproteobacteria bacterium | reverse complement strand
ATGTCCAACCGCAAGCCGAGTTTTGCCTGTATGCTCTCTTCAAGGGCACGAATATCTGCCGTTTTGTTCACTTTTGGCTGCGTTGCCACGACCTGGCTAGTGACGGCTGCTGTTTTCTTCGACTTGACCAGGGCCTCCACCTGACGGGCGGAGAGTCCTTTTTCGGCGACCCGGCGTGCGAGCGCAACACAATCAGGGTGACCGATCAGCGGGCGCACCTGACCCATGCTCAGCTGCCCGTCGACCACCAGCTGGCTTACCTCCTGTGGCAATGTCAGGAGGCGCAGGAGATTGGCGATGTGGCTTCGAGATTTTCCAATTATTTCAGATAGTTGTTCTTGAGTGTATCCAAAATTGTCAATCAGCTGACGATAGCCCTCAGCCTCTTCAACAGCACTCAGATCGGCCCGCTGGACATTCTCGATCAGCGCCAGCTCATGCGCTTCCTCATCGGTCATCTCGCGGATGATGGCCGGAATGACATGCAGCTGTGCCAATTGTGCCGCACGCCAGCGCCGCTCGCCGGCGATCAGCTGGTAGCGGTTGCTTGCACCCTGCTGGGGGCGGACAAGAATGGGTTGGACGAGGCCCTTGGCCCGAATGGAATCGGCAAGCTCGGCAAGTCGTTCCTTGTCAAAGCGGCGGCGCGGCTGCCAGGGGCCCACATTGATCCATTCAACCGGGATTTCACCGAGGCCAGATAGTTGCGTCTGCGGCGTCTGCCCGGATCCAGAGGCGTCTGCCTGAGGGGCGACCGCGGCCGCCGGGGCGGCGGTTCCGGTTGCGGCAGCTACGCCGGCATCACCCAAAAGCGATGACAGGCCACGTCCAAGGCCACGCGGCTTGGCGGAAGATGCCGGTGTCTTTTTCACAGCTTTCTTAGTCGCTGCCCCAGCTGATGGCTTGGCTGTCGGCTTCTTTTTCGCTGTTTCGGCTTTCTTTGCCATGCCCGTTATCCCTGTCCCTTTAACCCTTGTCTGTTCCGAGCGAAGATCCCATGCCAATCAGGCCGCTCGCGCTTCCTGACGAAGCAATTCCGCTGCAAGCGCTGCATAAGCCTGCGATCCTGGACATTTCAGATCATAGATCAGCACCGGCTGCCCAAAGGACGGCGCTTCTGAAACCCGCACATTGCGCGGAACAACCGTATTATAGACCAGCTCACCAAAATGGTCGCGAACATCATTGGCCACCATGGCAGACAGCTTGTTGCGGCTGTCGAACATGGTCAGCACGATGCCCTGCATGGACAGCGCACCATTCAGCCCGGCCTTTACAGCATCAATAGTTCGCATCAACTGTGACAGCCCCTCGAGCGCATAGAATTCACATTGCAGCGGCACAAGGACCGAGGTGGCGGCTGCCAGTGCGTTCACGGTCAACATGCCGAGCGATGGAGGGCAATCGATGATGATGTAGTCATATGGCGTCGAAATGCGCGATATCGCACCGCGGAGCCGAAACTCCCGGTCAGGCATGTCGGATAGCTCGACTTCGGCCGCCGACAGATCAACGACGGTTGGAATGATATCGAGGCGCGGAACCTGTGTTTTTTGAATCGCTTCATCCGAGCCGCTGCCATCGGCAATCAGGCTGTAGCTGTTATGCGCCCGGTCATTGATACCAAGGCCGGTGCTGGCATTGCCTTGCGGGTCGAAATCAATCAGCAGCACGCTACGGCCACAAGCCGCCAGTGCAGTCGCAAGATTGACCGAGGTGGTGGTTTTCCCGACGCCACCCTTCTGATTGGCAACGGCGATAATGCGCTTGGATGGCGACATGGCGGGATGCGGCTCCAGACTAGGACGTTATCGTCAGGTCTACCACAAAAGCCTCGGGGTTGGTAAGGCTCGGATGAAGTCTGTGGGTAATATCAGAACGTGTTTCGAGCGTGGCCAATTCTACTTCTGCACGGGCTCCTTTCAGAAACAGGCACCTCGTCCCGGGCACCAGCTGGGCCTCAAGGAGCGTGAGAAGCCGGTCAATCGGTGCCAGCGCCCTTGCCACGACAATATCAGCGCCGATGGATGGCAGGGATTCGATGCGCTTGTTATGGACAATGGCCCGAATTCCGGTCTCGCGAATGACAGTCTGCAGGAACACGGCCTTTTTCTGATCCGACTCAACGAGGTGCAGCTCGGCATCACACAACGCGGCGAGGACAAGGCCCGGAAACCCTGCGCCACTGCCAACATCGAGAATCCGCCCTGTTCCAGCAGGCACGAGAGGCACAAGCTGGGCCGAATCCCAAATATGGCGCACCCATATTTCCGGCAATGTCGAGGCAGAGACAAGATTGACCCGCTGTTGCCATTTCTCGACCAGCGCCACATAGGCAGCAAGCCTGTCCATTGTTTCACGTGAAACATCGAGCTGTCCGGCCAACGCCTCGGGGAGGTTCATGCCTGTCCTGCGGCCGCCATGCTGGCGGCCCCGCCCCGCTTGAGATGGCGCAATACGGCGACGACAGCCGCCGGGGTGAGGCCCGGGAGCCTGTTTGCCTGGCCGATTGTCTGGGGTCGCAGCCGCATCATCACATCGCGCGCTTCGGCAGAAAGCCCGCCAACCGCGCCGTAATCAAAATCAGCCGGAATGGAAATGGCCTCATCGCGATGCAGCGCTTCGATATCGGCGCGCTGGCGCTCAAGATAACCAGCATAACGGCAATCCGCCTCAAGTTGCGGGCGAAGAGACATATCAATCGCATCCAGCTCCGGCCAGAGACCCGTCAGGCTGCTGATGGTGATGCCCCTTAGCGCCAGCATATCGGCAGCGCTCCTGCGGCCCCCGTCGCGCGGCGCAGGCAGCCCGGATGCCTGCAGGGCCTTGGGAAGGGCGGTTGCCGCCTGTAGCAGCGCTGTAGCGGCATTAAGACTGTCTTTCTTGGCCTGCCACGCCTTCTGCCTCACTTCACCAACGCACCCGATTTCGATCCCGCGGTCAGTCAGGCGCTGGTCGGCATTGTCAGCACGCAGCAGAAGCCGGTATTCAGCACGCGAGGTAAACATCCTGTAGGGCTCCGGCGCGCCGCGGGTGATCAGGTCATCAATCATCACGCCGGTATAGGCTTCGGCCCGGGTCAGGCTGAACTCGTCCCTATCCCCGGCCGCGCGCATGGCAGCATTGATTCCCGCAATCAGACCCTGCGCGGCGGCTTCCTCATAACCCGTGGTGCCGTTGATCTGGCCGGCAAGATACAGCGATGGCAGCGCTTTCAGCTCCAGCGTACGGGTAAGCGAACGCGGGTCGATGAAATCATATTCGATGGCATAGCCATATTGCAGGATCACTGCTTTCTCGAGCCCCGGAATGCTGGCGACCAGCGCGTCCTGCACATCGCGCGGCAGGCTGGTCGAAATGCCGTTCGGATAGACCGTGTGATCATCCAGTCCTTCCGGCTCGAGAAACACCTGGTGGGATTCGCGGTCGGCGAAGCGCTTTACCTTATCCTCGATGGACGGGCAGTAACGCGGCCCCTGCCCGGCAATCTGCCCGCTATAGACCGCCGACAGATGCAGGGATTCCGCAATGATCCTGTGAGTTTCAGCCGTTGTACGGGTAATACCGCAGCAAATCTGGGGAACAGCAATATGGTCGGTCAGTGTCGAAAACGGTACTGGCGGGTCGTCTGCCGGTTGCATTTCCAGCGCATCCCAGTCAATGGTCCTGCCATCGAGCCGCGCCGGTGTGCCTGTCTTCAGCCTGCCCACCGCCAGGTCAAGGGCACGCAACCGTTCTGCCAGCGCGTTGGATGGCGCCTCGCCAACCCGGCCGGCCGGAGTGATCTCGGATCCCAGATGGATCAGACCTCCCAGAAAGGTCCCAGTGGTCAGTACCACAGCTGCCGCGCGCCATTCACGCCCATCCTCGGCGATCACACCGCGGCAGCTGCCATCCTCGACGATCAGGTCACGGACCGCCGCCTCGATGACGGTCACGCCGGCATCGGCAATGAATTGCTGGATCGCTTCGCGATAGAGTTTCCTGTCGGCCTGAGCGCGAGGACCATGAACCGCCGGACCGCGGGACCTGTTCAGCATCCGGAACTGAATACCTGCCTGGTCGATCGCCCGGCCCATAATGCCGTCGAGCGCATCGATCTCGCGCACCAGATGGCCTTTGCCAAGTCCGCCGATGGCCGGGTTGCAGGACATCTCGCCGATCCGGTCCGCGCGCATCGTCACAAGGGCTGTTCGTGCACCCATGCGTGCGGCAGCGGTGGCCGCTTCGCAGCCCGCATGCCCTCCACCGACAATGATGACGTCAAACTCCACGGCGCTGTTCCGTCTGGTCACTCAAAATCCGTTCAGGGCCGCTTTATGCGCCCTTTACAGTTATTTTCCAATGCAAAAGCTGGAAAATATGCTGCCAAGCAGCTCTTCGGCGTCAATCTGCCCGGTGATTCTTCCAAGACTGTCGGCTGCGCGTCGGTAGTCTTCAGCCGCCAGCTCGGGCGCAATTGCGAAATCGTGGCACAGCGCCGCTTCCAGTGAAGCGACCGTATCCTGCAAGGCTGTCCTGTGCCGCTCCCGCGTGATCAGGCTGGATCCCTCATCCCGGTTCGCCGGCACCACAAGATCACGAAGACACGCCACCACCCTGTCGAAACCCGTCCCCTCTGCAAGGGAGACCGTGAGAGCATCTGTTTCAGCGGCAGCAGCGATAGCTGCGTCCTGCATCAGGTCGCACTTGTTCAGGATGACACCGCAGGAAGGCCCTGCCATGCCGCGAAGATTCTCCAGTGTCTCTGGCCAGCCGGCATCACTTCCATCCAGAACAATAAGAGAGGCGCTTGCCCCCTTAGCCGCCTCGACAGCACGCCGCACCCCTTCAGCCTCGATCAGGTCACCGGTCTGCCGCACCCCTGCGGTATCCAGCAGTGTGACCGGTACGCCGTCAATCTCGAGACGCACCGAAACAACATCGCGCGTGGTGCCGGCTTCGTCCGAAACAATTGCCGCATCACGCCCGGCCAGACTGTTCAGCAGGGTCGACTTTCCGGCATTGACCGGGCCCAGCAGGCTGATCGTGACACCATTGCGGACCTGCTCACCGATACGTCCGTCATCAAGAACGGTTTCGATTGTGCGGATCAGGGCTTTGCTGTCGTCACGCAGCTGTGCTTCCACCGATGGCGGCAGGTCTTCATCTGCAAAATCGATAAGTGCTTCCAGCTGGGCACCGAGACGAATCAGCGCCTCGCGCCATTCCATGACGGGTTTGTAGAGCGCTCCATCCAGCTGACGCCAGGCCTGAAGACGCTGGCGGTCGGTCTCGGAATCAATCAGGTCGGCAAGTGCCTCTGTGCCAAGAAGGTCGATCTTGCCATTTGCAAACATGCGGTGCGTGAACTCACCAGCGATCGCCGGCCGGAACCCTTGCGCATTGCCAAGAATGCGCAGCGCCGCTGCGGTAACTGCCATTGATCCATGCGTATGGATTTCGACGACGGCCTCGCCTGTGCTGGACCGTGGGCCCGCCATTGCCAGAATCAGTGCTTCGTCCAGCGGCATGCCGGTCTTATCAAGAAGCCTGACGAGGTGAAACCGACCAGGTGACGGACAGGCCACCCCAAACAGGGACGGTGCCATATGCGCAGCAGGACCACTGACCCGAATAACCGCAATGGCGGATCGTCCGGGCGG
>JAKMFG010000247.1 GCA_022425565.1 Alphaproteobacteria bacterium | reverse complement strand
GCCCGGGTCCACCTATGTATCGGGCTATATCCGGACATGTTCGCGCGAAGTCGGTCTTGACCCCGAAGTGATGACGCAACGCTATCGCGCGTTGCTCACTGATCGCGAGGCGAAACCATCCTACAGCTTCCCGGTTGATCGGCAGCAGCCGCAGCGCTCTGGTGCCGTGATGGCCTCGATCATGGTGATCTTTGCTGGCCTTGGTTATGGCGGCTGGTATGCCGCTGGAAAGCCGGATCTTGTCGCTGCCCTGATCGGCGAGGCGCCGCAGGAAACCGTGGCCGCGCCGCAGGTCGAGACAACGGCGACAGAACCCGACAATCTGATCGGTCAGGCGACCGAGCAGGACCTTGCAGGCACTGACCAGTTTGACACCCTGCCGGCGACGGAAACGGGTGAGGCGACCATTCAGAACGTCGCAGAAACCGTCATTCCGGAAGAACAGGAAGATGGCGAGACGGCCATCGCCTCGGCAGTGCCCCAGACAGCACTCCAGACAGCACTCCAGACAGCACCCCAGACGGTGGCGCCCGATCCGGCGACAACTGTGACAGAGCTCGGCGCGCAGACAGAACAGCTTGCCTCTGCCGCATCCGAAACGCAGACGGTGACTGAAACGCCGGCGGTGGCAACTGGCGCGTCCGGTGCGGACACGCTTGCCGCAACGACAACGCCGTCCACTGATGAAGCAATTGCCCAGCCAGAGGAAGAGGCGGTGGCTGTCGCGGATGCAGGCGCGCCTGCTGCAGCGGTGGCGGCTGAAGATACCGCAACAGGTGACGTTGCGGCATCATCGGCCGGTGAGGCCAGCCCGCCGAGCACCGGTGTGGCCTATGCTCGCCAGCGTGCTCCGGAACTCGAGATCACTGTTCGGGCGACCTCTGTCAGCTGGATCGAAATCATCCGCAATGACGGTGAAGAGGTGATGGCCAAATTGATGCGCGAAGGCGAGATCTATGTGGTCGACAGCCGCGACCGGCTTTATCTCAGCACGGGCAACGCCGGCGGGGTCGAGCTGGTGTTCCACGATGGTGCCGTGCAGAGTGTCGGTGAGAGTGGTGAAATCCTTCGCGATCTTCCCCTTGATGCCGACAGGCTTCGCAACCAACTCTAGAGCAGTCCGGACATGGCCGGGCGCGCTGTGCCTGCATGGTGTCGCCCTGTCGGCAACATCGCCTGTAACCGGACCGCATAAAATGACAGGGGCGGCCCGTGGCCAACGCTTACCGAGCTTACAGAACAATCGAACGACGCAAATGCCGGCAGATCATGGTCGGTTCAGTGCCGGTTGGTGGTGACGCGCCGATTTCAGTGCAGACCATGACCAACACGCTGACGACGGATGTCAGCGGTACGATGGCACAGATCACCGCTGCGGCCGAGGCGGGTGCCGACATTGTCCGCGTCTCCTGTCCGGATGAGGACAGCACCCGTGCGCTTAAGGAAATCTGCGCCGCCAGTCCTGTCCCGATTGTTGCCGACATTCATTTCCATTACCGCCGTGCCATCGAGGCCGCGGCCGCAGGGGCGGCATGCCTGCGGATCAACCCTGGCAATATCGGCAATGCGGAGCGGATTCGCGAGGTGATCAGGGCGGCGCGCGATCACGGGTGTTCGATGCGCATCGGGGTGAATGCCGGGTCGCTGGAACGCCACCTTCTGGAGAAATATGCCGAGCCATGCCCGGAGGCGCTGGTGGAATCGGCGCTCGAACATGCGCGCATTCTTCAGGACAATGATTTTCATGAATTCAAGATTTCGGTGAAGGCTTCGGACGTCTTCCTTGCCGTCGCCGCATATCAGCAGCTTGCCGATGTCATCGACTGCCCGCTCCATATCGGGATAACCGAGGCCGGTGGCATGCGGGCTGGTACGGTCAAGTCCGCCATCGGGCTTGGCAGCCTGCTCTGGGCCGGCATTGGCGACACGGTGCGTGTCTCGCTGTCGGCCGATCCGACCGAAGAGGTGCGCGTTGCCTATGAAATGCTGAAATCCCTCGGCCTGCGCCGCCGCGGCGTTACGGTGATTTCCTGCCCGTCCTGCGCGCGCCAGCAGTTTGACGTGATTTCGACGGTTCAGGTGATCGAGGAACGTCTCGAACACATTGATGTGCCGATGACGGTGTCGATCATCGGCTGTGTGGTGAATGGTCCGGGCGAGGCACGTGAGACCGATATCGGCCTGACAGGCGGCGGCAAGGGTACACATCAGGTCTATGTATCGGGTCTTGCCGATCACAGGTTGACGAATGGCGACATCGTCGAGCATGTTGTCGGCCTTGTCGAGGCTCGTGCTGCCGAGATCAAGGCAGCCGCAGCGTCCGAATCCGACGCGGCCCAAGCCTGACACGGCCGCTCCCACCTTCTCGCGACACCATCCCGGGGACCAGTTCAACATGTCTCGTTTGCAACCCGCCAGGGGAACCACGGATCTGATGCCAGCCGCGATGGCCGGCCACCAGCGGGTGATCGGCACGGCGCGCGCCACCGCAGGCCTGTATGGTTTTCAGGAGATGGCAACGCCGATTTTCGAGTTCGCCGAAGTATTCTCGCGTCCGCTCGGCGACAGCAGCGATGTGGTTACCAAGGAGACCTATAACTTCACCGACCGGGGTGGCGAGACGCTGACACTGCGCCCGGAAAACACCGCCGGTGTGGTGCGGGCGATGATCTCCAACGGGCTGACCCAGAGCCTGCCGCTGAAATTCTTTTATGCCGGGCCCATGTTCCGCTATGAGCGGCCACAAAAGGGCCGCATGCGGCAGTTTCACCAGATCGGGATCGAGTATCTCGGGCCGCGTGACGGTCTTGCCGATGCCGAAATCATCGGCTGTGGCGCGCGCATTCTTGATGATCTTGGTGTGCTCGACCGCTGCACTCTTCACCTGAACTCGCTTGGCGACAGTGAAAGCCGAGAGGCCTACCGCGCGGCGCTGGTGGATTTTTTCACTGCGCATGAAGCGAACCTGTCGCAAGACAGCCAGGCAAGGCTGAAAGCAAACCCGCTCAGAATCCTTGATTCCAAGGATGCCGGCGACCGCGCCATCATTGCCGAAGCGCCGCGCCTTGACGCCTTCCTGAATGACGGGTCACGCCGGCATTTCGACAGTGTCACCGGTGCGCTGGACGGGGCCGGCATTGCCTGGAGCTTCGATCCGCTGCTTGTGCGCGGTCTTGATTATTACTGCCACACTGCTTTTGAATTTATCACGGACGCGCTTGGCGCGCAGGGCACCGTTCTTGGTGGCGGGCGCTATGACGGATTGTCGGAAATGCTTGGCGGTCCTCCTGTACCGGGTGTCGGCTGGGCTGCCGGTGTGGAACGGCTGGCGATGCTTGTCGGCGATGTGGTGCCCGCTGCGCCGCCTGTGGCGGTGATGCCGATGGATGGTGATGCCGAAGGCGCTGCCTTCGCGCTGGCCGAGACGCTGCGCGCTGTCGGGATTGCCGTCGACCTTCCGACAGGTGGGGCCATTGGCAAGCGTCTGAAAAGGGCCGACCGCGCCGGTGTCCGCATCGCCGTGATCCTTGGCAGCGACGAGGTCGCCGGGGGCAGCGCGCAGATACGTGACCTTGGCGCCGGTACGCAGCAGGAAGTGGCGCAGGCAGAGCTTGCCACGGTCCTTCACGCCATGCTTGGCGAAGGCCAGACGTCATGAGCATAGAGCAGAGCATGAACAAGGTGCTGGCGCGCCGTGGCGAGGTTGAATCGCGGCTTACCGATGCCGCTTCGATGTCGCCTGACGAGCTGGCCAGCCTGTCACGCGAGCTGTCCGAATTGCGGCCCGTCTGCGAGCAGATCGATCTTGTCAGGCGGCTTGAAGGTGACCGGGACGCGGCCGTGATGCTGGCCGAGGAGGCCGCCGACGATGCCGAAATGGCGGAGATGGCGCAGGCTGAAATTCAGGAGATTGAGGCCCGGCTTCCCGAAGAGATGAACAGCCTGCAACTCTTGCTGCTGCCGCGCGATCGTGATGATTCGCGAAACGCCATCCTTGAGGTGAGGGCCGGAACTGGCGGTGACGAGGCGGCGCTATTCGCCTCCGACCTGTTCGGCATGTATCAGCGCTTCGCGGCAAAACATGGCTGGCGTTTCGAGGTGATGGAAGTGTCCGAGACGGGCATTGGCGGCTACAAGGAGGCCACTGCCAACATAGCTGGAAGCGATGTGTTCGCACGGCTAAAATTCGAATCCGGTGTCCACCGCGTGCAGCGTGTTCCCGAAACCGAAGCCGGTGGCCGCATCCATACATCGGCTGCCACCGTTGCGGTGCTGCCAGAGGCCGAGGATGTCGATATCGATGTTCAGGAAAGCGATCTTCGGATCGACGTGTTCCGGGCCTCCGGCCCCGGGGGCCAGTCGGTGAACACCACTGACTCTGCCGTGCGGATCACCCATATCCCGACCGGCATTGTGGTCAGCCAGCAGGATGAAAAATCCCAGCACAAGAACCGCGCCAAGGCGATGAAAATTCTGCGCGCAAGGCTATATGACGCCGAGCGTGCAAGGCTGCAGGCCGAACGCGCCGCCTCGCGAAAGGGTCAGGTCGGGTCTGGCGACCGCTCGGAACGGATCCGGACTTATAATTTCCCGCAGGGACGGGTGACCGACCACCGCATCAACCTGACCCTCTACAAGCTCGACAAGGTGATCGCTGGAGAGGCTCTCGACGAGGTGGTCGAGGCTCTTGTTGCAGAAGACCAGGCACAGCGTCTTGCCGAGGGTAGTGAATGAGCGCCGCCCCGGTAGAGGCGCGCGACATTCTGCTGCCGGCGGTGCAGCGTCTTCAAAAAGGCGGTGTTGCGAGTCCGGCGCTGGACAGCCGGCTGCTTCTCGGCACAGCAATGGGGTTGGACCGGGCAGTGCTGCCGCATGAGACGCTGGACGGTTTCGACGATGCGACGGCTGTGATGTTCGAGGGCTTGCTCGTGCGCCGGCTCGGGGGTGAACCGGTCAGCCGGATCAGAGGCTGGCGTGAATTCTGGACATTGCGCCTCGAACTGGCGCCGGCGACACTCGACCCGCGACCGGATTCCGAAACCATTGTTGCAGCGGCGCTCGCCGCAACGGATGCTGGCAAGCCTTGCCGAATGCTCGATCTTGGATGTGGTTCGGGCGCCCTGCTTCTGGCCTGCCTTTCTGAGCGTCCAGATGCCACGGGAACGGGTGTCGATATCGCTGGCGAGGCGGTGGACGCAGCGACGCGCAATGCCGGCAGGAACGGCCTTGCCGCCCGTACCGACTTTGTCATCGGGGATTTTTCTGATCCGGAGGTGGCACCCGGGCTTTATGACCTGATCCTGTGCAATCCGCCCTATATTCCGGCTGGCGAGATCGACGGGCTGGCCGCCGAAGTGGCGCGCTTTGACCCGCGCCTAGCCCTTGATGGTGGTGATGACGGGCTTGATTGCTGGCGGGCTGTCCTGCCACGCGTTGCCGCCGGGCTGTCCAGCGGCGGGCGGGCCTGTCTTGAAATTGGCGCCGGCCAGGAAGACGCGGTGCTTGGCCTTGCCGCCAAGGCCGGGCTATGCGAGATCGGCCGCGAGAAGGATCTTGCCGGCATATGCCGCTGTCTGGTTCTGGGATTTGCTGACAATCCTGCCACAGATGTGCCGGGATAAATTGCGTGACAGTCAATTTAGGCTTGCACTTCGGTTCGGGAGATGGCTATGGTGCCGCATGCGTTGGATGCCTCAGGGCGTCGCGCAGTCACCTCCGAAGATGGTGGTAACCACAGCAAGCTGAAAGAGCCGTTGACCGGCACGAGTCGCTTGCCAGTTCAGTTTCAATAACCGGTTAACAGGTCCATGAGACAACCTCAGAATGCAAAGCGTGGCCGCG
>JAKMFG010000229.1 GCA_022425565.1 Alphaproteobacteria bacterium | reverse complement strand
CACCATGTGACCGGATATGACATTTCGGCGCCTGCATTGATGCCGGCCGGAGTTGAATTTACCCAGGATCTGGGTGTGCTGGCTGGCTGCAAAGCCATCATCACCATGCTTCCCGACGGTGATGTGGTGAGTGCTGTGATCGGCGAGCTTCTGGGGGCCGGCTGCGATGGCATGGTGATCGATATGTCATCCTCGCATCCCGATATAAGTCGTGCCATGGCGACGGATTTTGCGGCGCGCGGCCAGATGTTCGTCGATGCACCCGTATCCGGCGGGGTCGGTCGGGCCGAAAGCAGCGAGCTGATGATCATGGCTGGAGGGAGTGACGAGGCCTTCGCTGCTGCACGACCGCTTCTGGCGCTGATGGGAACGCCGACGCTTCTTGGTCCGGCAGGGTGCGGCCATGCGATGAAAGCGCTGAACAATTATGTGTCTGCCGCCGGGCTGATCGCCAGTTTCGAGGCGTTGGCCACGGCCCGTGACCTGGGCATCGCGCCAGACAGATTTCTTGAAGTGATCAACAGGTCAACCGGCCGCAACAACACCACCGAGGCGAAGGTCGCCCGCTATCTCCTGTCCGAGGCCTATGATTCGGGGTTCGACCTGAAACTGATGGCCAAGGATGTGGCGATTGCGGCCTCGCTTGCCGAGGCTGGCGGCTTTGACGGGCCGGTGACGGATGCGGTGCGGCAGTTTCTGGAAGACGGTCTGGCGTCGCTTGGTGACACGGCCGACCATACAGAGCTCTATCTCGGCATCACAAAGGGCCGGGGAAAAACCTAGCCGACCACCTGCCAGCCGAAATAGAAGATAGCGAGCCAGGCGAGCCCTTTCAGGAAGAAAAACATGAAGGCGGCAAAGCCCATCCGCTTCAGATAGGTGACGATTTTGGTGTTCATTCTGCCTTCGACTCCGGCTTGTCCAGCCTCGGCAGACTAACCAAGTCGAGACATTATGCCCACCCGTAGCAAAGGTGTTTTTTGCCGCATTCGGGAAAATGCTGTTTGTATGTTGGCGGTTTGTTCTGTAGGAAGCGGGGCATGGCGGCACAGGGCCGCCGGATCGGACCCCGGACATGACATCACAGCTTCGCAATATTGCCATCATCGCGCACGTCGATCATGGCAAGACAACGCTTATCGATTCCATCTTGAAACAGGCAGGCCTGTTTCGTGACAACCAGAAGGTCGCCGAGCGGCTTATGGATTCGGGTGATCTCGAGAAAGAGCGCGGAATCACCATCCTTGCCAAACCGACCTCGGTTGTCTGGCAGGATACGCGCATCAACATCATCGACACGCCCGGCCACGCCGATTTCGGCGGTGAGGTGGAACGCGTTCTCGGCATGGCCGACGGCGTGATCCTGCTGACCGACGCTGCCGAAGGGCCGATGCCGCAGACCAAGTTTGTGCTTGGCAAGGCGCTGAAGCAGGGGCTTCGCCCGATTGTCGTGATCAACAAGATTGACCGTCCGGATGGCCGTCCCGATGCGGTGGTTGACGAACTGTTCGACCTGTTTGTCTCGCTTGATGCAAATGACGAACAGCTGGATTTCCCCATTCTTTATGCCTCTGGCCGTGACGGCTGGGCCAACGAGGAACTGGACGGTCCGCGCGAAAATCTGCATCCGCTGCTGGACCGGGTGCTGGCCCATGTGCCGTCCCCCGATGTCGAGCCTGACAAGCCGTTCGCCATGCTGGCGACACTTCTCGACAGCGACCCGTTCCTCGGCCGCTGCCTGACCGGCCGCGTGGTCCAGGGCACAGCAAAGGTGAATACAGCCGTCAAGGCGATCAATCTGAAGGGCGAACAGATCGAAGCCGGACGACTGACCAAGTTGCTGCGCTTTGAAGGAACGCAACGCGTGCCCGTCGACGAGGTGAAGGCGGGAGACCTGATCTGTATTGCCGGTCTTGCCAAGGCATCTGTTGCCGATACCATCTGCGACCCGCAGGTAAATGATGCGTTGCACTCGACCCCGGTGGACCCGCCGACAATGTCGGTCACCATCACCGTCAATGACAGCCCCTTTGCCGGCAAGGAAGGCAAGAAGGTGACCTCGACCATGATCCGCGAGCGTCTTCTCGCCGAGGCGGAGACGAATGTCGCCATCACCTTCAACGAGAGTGACGGCAAGGACGCCTTTGAAATCGGCGGCCGTGGCGAATTGCAGCTTGGTGTTCTGGTCGAGACCATGCGCCGCGAAGGCTTCGAGATGACTGTCTCGCGGCCGCGCGTGCTGGTCCGCCGCGAGGAGGGCAAGCGCCTCGAGCCGATCGAGGAAGTCACCATCGATGTAGACGAGGAATATGCAAGCACAGTCGTCGACGCGATGAACCGCCGTAAGGCGGTGATGCTGGACATGCGTTCGTCAGGCGCTGGGAAGTCACGGCTCGTCTTCCATGCCCCGTCACGCGGCCTGATAGGCTATCCCAGCCGTTTCCTGACCGAGACACGCGGCACTGGCGTCCTGAACCGGGTTTTCCACAGCTATGATGAATACAAGGGTGATATTCCGGGCCGCCGTAACGGCGCGCTGATCGCGTCCGAGACCGGCACGGCCGTCGCCTATGCGCTGTTCAACCTGCAGGACCGCGGCGTGATGTTCATCGACCCGCAGACACCTGTCTATCAGGGCATGATCGTCGGCGAGCACAGCCGTGACAATGATCTCGAGATCAATGTGCTCAAGGGCAAGAAGCTGACCAATGTTCGCGCTGCGGGTTCTGACGAAGCAGTGGCGCTGACGCCGCCGCGCCGGATGTCGCTCGAGGATATGATGGCCTATATCGACAGTGACGAGTTGCTTGAGGTCACGCCGCAGAGCCTGCGGCTTCGCAAGCGCTATCTGCTGGAGCATGAGCGCAGGAAATACCGCCGCCAGCTGGAAGAGGAGCAGGCAATCGCCTCATGAACGTGAGAGCAGGAGCCCGCCAAGCACCAGAAGATAGGACATGATGGCGACCGGTCCCACGGTCTCGCCAAGCGCAAAGAACGCGATGAATGCGCTGATGATCGGCACGACATAGCCGTTGGTCGAAGTGTAGATCGCGCTTTCGCGCCGGATCAGCGTGCCACGCAGGATCATTCCGCATCCGGTGACGATCACGCCGCCGACCAGCACCCAGAACAGGCCTTTTGCCGACGGCATGCCGGCAGGGGGGAACATCAGCAGCGCCGGGACCGCAATCAGATTGCCGGTCAGCAGAGCCGATGCGGTGATGGAAACGGGCGACACTTTGGGCATCATCTGAAAAAGGATGCCGCCGATCGCGATAAAGACAGCCGACATTACGCAGACGATATGTGGCAGCCACAACGGAATATCGGTTTCGAGGCGAAGCTGCGGTGCGGCCATCGTTTCGGCAGAGCCCTTCGCCCCGGCGAGCGCCAGCAGGATCAGCCCGGCGGAGGCGACGGCAAACCCCGCCCATTTGCGCCTTGATACGGGGGTGCCCAGGAAAATCCGCGACAGCACCAGAACCTCGACCGGGATCACGGCGTAATAGATCGCCGCGGTAGCGTTGCTGAGATAGGTTAGTGTCCAGGGAAGAACGGTAAACGGGACTGCCATGCACAGCATGCCGTAGGCGGCAGCGTAGCGCCACATCAGCCCGCCCTTTACGAGACCGGCACCGGTGACCGTGGCAACGATCAGCAGGAATATCGAGGCGAAGATCACCCGTAGTGCGCCGGCAGCAACCGGTCCGATCTCCAGCGTCGCGAGCGAGGCCGACAGAAAGCCGGTCGCATACATGCTTGCCAGTATCAGCAGCATGATCAGCGACAGGACTGCCGGCTGGTTGCGGTCCAGCCAGCGAATCACAGCGACGTCTCTGGCACAGCGCAAATTACGCTATATGCGACGGCCCTTTGTGATCTTGCAGCGGCCAAGAACATCTTCTCAAAACAATGATCGCTGGCGCGACGACGGGCCGCCAGCAGGAGGAAGGGGGGGTCATAACAATCGTCTCTTCACCAACGCCGCAGACCATAGCACGCGTGACGGCCATAAAGGCACCTTCATCTTTTGTCCGGGCTTTTGTCCGGGCTTTTGTTCGGGCTTTTGTTCGGGCTTTTGTCAGGGATAGTCTTTGTTTGGGGCTGGTGTGATTGCGTCACCGCGGCTGGACGGTCTATAATCCGGCCCTATCGACGGAGCGAAGATGCATGCCTATCATATTCTATGGACTGAAATCCTGCGACAGTTGCCGCGCGGCGTTGAAGGCGCTCGCCGCGGCTGGAATAGACGTGGATCATCGTGACGTCCGTGACGATGGCGTGCCGGCCGAGACGCTGCGACAGTCCATTGAACAGCATGGTGCCGACAAGGTGATCAACCGGCGGTCCACAACCTGGCGGGAGCTGGATGATAAAGCGCGTGAAAACGAGCCGGTAGCGCTGATGCAGGCGCATCCGCCACTGATGAAACGCCCACTCATCCTATTGGCGGACGGCCGCACCACCATCGGATGGGATGCGGCAGCGCGGAACGCGCTGGGACTTGGGTAGACGGACAAGGTTCAGGAGCCGATACCGATGGCAAAGACAAGAATGGCGCTGGAACTCGGAATGGGGACGTCGCTTCGCAAAGGCGACTATACCCGCGCCGCCGTGCGCGCAGTGCAGGACGCGCTCTGGCGCAATTCGGTAAGTTTCGCCGAGGCGTTCGGTTTCGAGAAATCGGACATGCTGATTGATGTCGAGATTGGCGTCCAGAAACCGGACAAGGTCGATCGGGACGAGGTTAAGGCTGTACTGCCCTATGGCACCGGTACGGTAAAGGTGGTTGCCGGAGGGCTGGATGTGCCGAAACCGGATGGCGAAGGTGAGACCATTCTCGCCAATGCCGCCGTCATCATTTCCTTCGACATGGAACGCAAGGCAGAAGGCGCATGAAACGTCTGATCCTCGAAATGGGCATCGGCACCGACCTCTATGGCGGAGACTATACCAAGGCGGCATGCCGGGCCGTGCGTGATGCCATTGGCCACAGTTCCATCTCGCTGTTCCGGTCATGCGGCATGAACCACCGCGACATGCTGGTAAAGGTCACGATTGGCGTGCAGGACCCGTCCAAGGTCGATGCCGAAGTGGTTGCGGCGTCGCTGCCGCGAGGCAACCCGAAGGTCGAGGTTGTGCATGGCGGGCTGAACATCGC
>JAKMFG010000225.1 GCA_022425565.1 Alphaproteobacteria bacterium | reverse complement strand
ACCCTGCCCGAAATACCGTTCCTTGACGAGATCGTTATCGCTTTCGGCATCGACAATCCGGACCAGCATTATCATGTGCCGTTGCTTCTTTCTCCTTACGGCTATTCGACCTATCGCGGAAGCTGACGCGGCGTCGGGGATCAGGTGCCATGCGCGAGATAATCACATTTGTCCTGAACAACCGGATCGAACAGGTCAGTGGACTGTCCGGTGACGCCACGCTGCTCGACTGGCTGCGCCAGCGCCGCCGCCTGACCGGCTCCAAGGAAGGCTGCGCCGAGGGGGATTGCGGGGCCTGCACCGTGGTGGTTGCGCGGCGCGATTGCGCGACCGGGGCCATGCGCTGGCATCCGGTGAACGCCTGCATCCAGTTCATGGGCATGCTCGAGGGGACCTCGGTCACCACCATCGAAGGCATCATGCCGGAAGGCGACGACGCGCCGGAACTGCATCCCTGCCAGCAGGTGATGGTCGACCGGCATGGCTCGCAATGTGGCTTTTGCACTCCCGGCTTCGTGATGTCGATGTTCGCCGCCTGGTGCAATGGCGAAGGGCTGGACGAGGCCGGAATCGACACCACCCTTGCCGGTAATCTGTGCCGCTGCACCGGGTACCGGCCGATTGTCGATGCCGCTGCCGATCTGAAAACCCGTGACATACCGCCGGCGTTCGAGCGCCGCCGCCGCGAGCGCGAAGCCGCTTTGATGGACGAGATCGCGCATGACGAGACAGTGGTGATCGGTGACGGTGCGCGCCGGTTCATCGCCCCGGCCACGGCCGAGGAATTCGCCCGTGAATATGCCAATACCAAGGATGCAACCATCGTTGCCGGGGCGACTGATGTGGGACTGTGGGTGACCAAGCAGAACCGCCATTTACCGCATATGATCTGGACAGGCCGGGTCAGGGGTTTCGGTGATGTGCTCAGGCAGGGGGCGCATTGGCGCATCGGCCCGGCGGTCACGCACGAGGCGGCGCTGAAGATGCTGGCCGCGGGCCGTCCCGATTTCGCCGAGGTGATGCGTCGCTTCGGCTCGCTTCAGGTCCGCTCAAGCGGAACCATGTGCGGCAATATCGCGAACGGCTCGCCGATCGGCGATCTGCCGCCGATGCTGATCGCGCTGGCGGCCGAGGTCGAACTGGCAGCTGTGTCCTCGAACCGGCAAATGCCGCTCGAGGATTTCTTCATCGACTATGGTGTGCAGGACCGCAGGGCCGGCGAATTTGTCTCGGCCTTGCTGGTGCCGGTGGCGCCATCGCCGCATTTCCGCGCCTACAAGATTTCCAAACGGTTCGACCAGGATATCTCGGCCGTGATGGGCGGTTTCAATATTTCAGTTTCGGACGGCCGCATCACCGATGCGCGCCTTGCTTTTGGCGGCATGGCGGCGACCCCGAAACGTGCCGCCACGGCCGAGGCTGCGCTTGTTGGCGCCGAGCTGGGCATGGATGCATTCCAGGCGGCGGCGCTCGCAATGGCAGGTGATTTCACCCCGATCAGCGACATGCGCGCATCTGCCGGGTATCGCATTCAGGTGGCGGCGAACCTGCTGCTGAAATATGGGATGGACCTGACCGGCACGCCGGTGCCGCGCCTGACCGGCCCGGGGGCAGGCCTGTCTGCCGACATGCTGCGCGAGGCACGGCTATGACGGCAGATCGCATCACCGGTGACATTCGTACCACGTTGCGCCACGACAGCGCCCACAAGCATGTGGCCGGAAGCGCCGTCTATGTCGACGACATTCCAACGACGGATGACACGCTGGTGGTCCTGATCGGGCAGAGCCCTCATGCCCATGCCCGCATCACCAGCATAGATTTATCGGCGGTGGCCGCAGCTGACGGGGTGGTGGCGGTGCTGACTCACGCCGACATCCCGGGGGTGAATGACTGCAGCCCTGTCTATGGCGATGATCCGGTTCTTGCCGAGGACGAGGTCAGCTATGTCGGGCAGGCGGTTTTTGCCATTGTTGCCGAGACCATGCGCGCCGCGCGCGATGCCCTGCCGCTGGCGAAGGTGGAATATGAGACGCTTCCCGCGATCCTGACCATCGACGAGGCGATGAAGGCGGGATCATGGCTTGGCCCCTCGGTGACGATGGAATCGGGCAGTCCGGATACGGCGCTTGCCGGCGCGCGACATACGCTGTCCGGCCGTATCGAGATCGGCGGGCAGGAACATTTCTATCTCGAAGGGCAGGCGGCGCTCGCCGTCCCGGGCGAGGACCGGGACATGACGCTGCATTGCTCGACGCAGCACCCGTCCGAGATTCAGCACAAGGTGGCCGACTGCCTCGGCCTGTCGAACCATGCTGTGACTGTCGAGACGCGCCGCATGGGCGGGGCCTTCGGCGGCAAGGAAAGCCAAGGCAATCTTCCGGCCATCCTGTCGGCACTGGCGGCGCATGTCACCGGCCGACCTGCCAAGACCGTCTATGACCGCGATGATGATTTCATGCTGACCGGCAAGCGGCATGATTTCCGCATCGACTACAGCGTGGGCTTTGACGCCGAGGGCCGGGTAAGCGCGGCGACCTTCGAACAGGCGCTTCGCTGTGGCATGTCCTGGGACCTGTCCGAGGCGATTGCGGCGCGCGCCATGTGCCATGCCGACAATGCCTATCATATTCCGGATATGCGGGTGATCTCGCATCGCTGCAAGACGCACACCCAGTCGAACACCGCCTTCCGCGGCTTTGGCGGGCCGCAGGGCATGGTTGGCATCGAACGGGTGATGGATGAGGTGGCGCATCATCTGGGAATCGACCCGCTGCTGGTGCGCCAGCGCAACTTCTATCCGCACAAATTCACGCCCAATGGCGGCAAGGGGCGCACCCCCTATGGCCAGCTGGTCGAGGATTGCGTGCTGCAGGATATCGTCGGCGAGCTGGCCGAAAGCGCGGACTACACCGCCCGGCGCGCCGAGATCGAGGCCTTCAACAGGGCGAACAGCGTGATCCGGCGCGGCATCGCGCTGACCCCGGTGAAGTTCGGCATCTCCTTCAACACGACCTTCCTCAACCAGGCCGGGGCGCTGGTCCATGTCTATACCGACGGGTCGGTGCATCTGAACCATGGCGGCACAGAGATGGGCCAGGGGCTGAACACCAAGGTGGCGCAGGTTGTGGCCCATGAATTCCAGGTGGATTTCGATGCGGTGAAGATCACCGCGACGACCACCGGCAAGGTGCCGAACACCTCGGCGACGGCGGCCTCATCCGGCACCGACCTGAACGGCATGGCGGCGCAGGCGGCGGCGCGCACCATCAAGGGGCGGATGCGTGTCCATCTCGCCGAACAGCATCAGTGCGCTCCTGACTCGGTGACCTTCACCAACGGGACAGTGCGTGCCGGTAGCGCAGTGATGAGCTTTGCCGAGGCGGTCAAATCCTGTTATCTCGGCCGTGTCTCGCTGTCGGCGACCGGTTTCTACGCGACCCCGAAAATCCACTGGGACAAGCAGCGCAGCCGTGGCCGGCCGTTCTTCTATTATGCCTATGGCGCCGCCGTGACCGAAGTGGCGGTGGATCTGCTGACTGGCGAGAACCGGATCCTGCGGACCGACATCCTGCATGATGTCGGGCGTTCGCTGAACCCGGCCATCGATATCGGCCAGATCGAGGGCGGATTTGTCCAGGGGGCCGGCTGGCTGACCACTGAAGAGCTTGTCTGGGATGATGCCGGGCGGCTTCGCACGCACGCGCCCTCGACCTACAAAATACCGGCATGTGGCGACCGGCCGGGAATCTTCAACGTGGCGCTGTTCGGTGATGGTGAGAATATCGAGGATACCATCCACAAGTCCAAGGCGGTCGGCGAGCCGCCGCTGATGCTGGCGATCTCGGTTCTGATGGCGCAGTCGCATGCGCTGCAGTCGATTGGAAGCGACTATCCCGCCCTTGATGCGCCGGCGACCCCTGAACGGATGTGCCTTGTGGCCCGGCGGCTCGGCGGCCCGGGGATTGTTCTCGGCAGCGCTTCCGGAGAGGGCTGATGACCAACTGGGTAGAGGTGGCGCGCGAGTGGATTGGCGCGCATGGCGCTGTGGTGCGGGCCAGCCTTGTCGGCGTCAAGGGATCTGCCCCGCGCGAGGCCGGCGCGATGATGCTGATTACCGAAAATGACATCTGGCAGACCATTGGGGGTGGCACGCTGGAATTCACCGTGATGACCCGCGCCCGCGAAATGCTGGCCGACAGCGCGGCAGGTCCATGGGCCCGCACGGTGATGCGCGCCGCGCTTGGCCCCGATATGGGGCAGTGCTGCGGTGGCCAGGTACGCGTGCTTCTCGAACGGTTCGGCAGTGAAGAGGACGGCGTGCTGGCGGGCCTTGCATCCTGCCGGACTATCGCCCATCCGATGGATGGCCTGGCACCGCTTGGCGATGCTGGTGACACACCGCCCGGTCTGGACCGCCAGACTGGATGTTTCATTGCATCGGTGACACTGCCAGGGCGGCCCGCCTTTCTGTACGGCGCCGGTCATATCGGCCGGGCGCTCGCGCCGCATCTGACGGCGCTGCAGCTTGATCTTCACTGGGTCGATGTCGAGACGGCGCGGTTTCCAGCGGAACTTCCCGCCGGGGTACGGCAGGTGATTGCCAGCGATCCGACCGTGATCGCCGCGCATGCGCCCGAAGATTCCATTCACCTCGTGGTCACGCATGACCACACGCTCGACGAGGCGATCTGCCACCGGGTGCTGTCGGGACAGGGATTTGCCCGTATCGGGCTGATCGGTTCGGCCACCAAGGCAGCGCGGTTCCGCTCGCGCCTGTCAAAGGCGGGGGTTGCCCAGCCAGTTCTGGACAGGCTTGTCTGCCCAGTCGGCCTGCCAGAAATCACCGGCAAGCATCCGGCGCGGGTCGCGCTGTCGATCGCGGCCGGTGTTGCCATATGGCAGCAGGAATTGGACGAAACCGGTTAGCGCTGTCATCATGGCGGCGCGTGAATATTCTTCACCAGATCTAATCGATAAAAGACATATCGATATGGGGGCTCAATGATCGACTATCTCTGGATGTGGTCCGAATTCATGGTGCGCTGGCTTCATGTTGTCGCCGGCATCGCCTGGATCGGATCCTCTTTCTACTTCATCGCGCTTGACCTGAGCCTGAAGCCGGGAAAGCAGTTGCCCGATGGCGCCCA
>JAKMFG010000211.1 GCA_022425565.1 Alphaproteobacteria bacterium | reverse complement strand
CAGCAAAATAGAAGATGAACATGTGCGCCGTGAAGGTTGCGAGCCCGAGCCCAACCAGCATCGGTCCCATCAGTAGCGCGGCATTGATATAAGCCGGCACTGCGGGCATTCCCATTCCAAGGATCACGGCAAGGAACATGGTGAGGGTCAGCGCAAGCAGCTGCGATCCAACGGAATTTGCAGAAATATCGAATGATTTCAGGAAAGCCAGCACGTCAATGGCAACGAATTTGGCAAGGCCTGTAAAATTCAGACAGACATCAATCACCGTCACAGCCATGAACATCAGATACAGGGTTGATACCAGAACGCCTGCCTGGCACAGCCCGTCCAGCACCTTGCGCGGATGAGTTCTGAATTCCTTGTCGATGAACATAAGACCGATCAGCAGCATCACGGCCCACCAGCCGGCAGCACCAGCGTCGCCAACAGAGTTCTGTATGAGCTGGATAATCCAGGGAAGCGAGACAACCCGGCACACCTCGCCATTTGTCTCTATCACGGCGCCAAGCGCGACTGAAAACCAGCTGCATCCGATATCGTCCTTCGGTGTCAGCAACAGCAGCAACACCAGAAGAACCGGACCAAAAATCTGGACCAGTTGGAGTTTGTCCCCACGCGACAGGAGCATATCGTCTGTCAACTCACCAACAGCCTCGATATTCTGTTTTCTCGCCTGAAAAATCACCGATAGAAACAGGCAGAAGAAGTAGAATATGGCCGGTATCGTAGCCGCGACGATGATGTCGCGATATGGAACCCCGGTCAGTGCAGCCATGATGAAGGCTGCAACCCCCATGATAGGCGGCATGATCGAACCGCCAGACGAGGCGGCGGCTTCGACACCGCCGGCGAATACCCGGGAAAAGCCACGCTTGAGCATCATCGGTATGGTCAGCACGCCGGTAGACAGAACATTCACAACTGGCCCGCCAGTGATCGTGCCGAACATGGCCGACGAAACAACAGCGGCATGCGCCGGCCCGCCACGAAGATTGCGCGTCAGTGAAAAGGCCAGCTTGATCAGCGCCTGCCCGCCCGCACATCTGCCGAACAGCGCGCCAAGCACGATGTAAGGGAACACCAGTAACATCAGGATGTTGATGAAGCGCCCGAGCAGCCCGGAGGTATTGTTGACCAGTGCATCGCGCACAAATTCGCGGCCAGAGGTCAGGCTCCGCACCTCTTCACTGCTCAGAATCGTCACAAGGTATTTGTTCTGCCCGTCAGCACCAAAGACATACCAGTTCATGACCGTCAGAAATGTGTAGGTGGCGATCAGCATCGAGACAAGGACGAGCGGAAGCCCCCAGACCTTGATGTTATAGGCAAGGAAGATCACCACAGCACCGAACAGGATCAGTGGAAGCAACGCATGTGTTGTATTCAGGCAGGCAGGATCATCTGCAGAATCCGGAATTGGCAGCCCCATCATCTCGGAATATTCGATTTCTGACTGAAGTGCTTCGGCCATCAGCCTTACCCGGTCTCCTGTCATCACATCGATCAGGCAAACAGCTTCCAGCTCGATAAGATAGGTGATGGAAATCGCCACACCCGCCGTCACCAGCGCAATATCGAGAAACAGGCCAAACCTGCGATGAAGCGTCGATCTGTCTTTCCAGCTGCGCCAGATGGAGTGCTTCATCGCGACAATCAGCATCATCCAGGCGAAGACGATGGGGTAAAGCCATTCGGTGGAAAACCGCCGAATTTTGAATTGACTGAAACCGGTAACAGTCTTCCACAGATCATCCCAGCCTGGGATTGCCGGTGTCACGTTCAAGAGACCCGTCAACACAAGTCCTACCGCCATCCAGTAGACGAGCGGACTGACGTCAGGAGACCCCTGACCGGACTTTTCCTTTGCTTGAGCCATGGCACCCAGCGTCTTGCATTATGATAGTAAAAGAACGGGACAGGCGGCAGCAAAGCGCCGCCTGTCACCAGGTTTCAACTCGCGATTATGGCTTTGCGCAATCAGCGATCTTGTAGCCGGCCTCTTCCCAGGCGCGAACCGCACCGGGATGGAACTTCACCGGGTTGGGGCCACAAAGTCCGGCCACTTTCGGGTCGATTTCACCGTAGTTCAGCGTCGACATGAAGGGAGCCAGCGACTTGATCTCATCGAGATGGTCGATATGCGCCTTTGTCAGCTTATAGGCCATATCCTCGGCCATGCTC
>JAKMFG010000207.1 GCA_022425565.1 Alphaproteobacteria bacterium | reverse complement strand
CTCCTGGATGCACAAGTTGATGATGGAGCGGATGGTCGAGAAGTTACGCTTCACCGAGTTCGTCGTCAGCCCCTTGGCCAGAAGGTAATCACGAAGCGATGCAGCGTCTGAGGATGAGTAAGCATCGAGCGGCCTATCGCCTAAGACGTCGATGACGGTCTGGATGTTCCTCTCGGCTCCTCGACGGAACACCTTCCCCTTACCAACGCCTTTTAGCCTCAGGTAAAGCTCCAGCGCGTCATGGAGTGTCTGTGAAGAGGTAGAGGTGGTTGGTAGTGGTCTATCTCGAATCAGATGCAAGCCGGGGATGTCGAGGCTGGCCAGTCTCAAAGACAACCAGTAATCCTCGAGCCTTTGGGCGATAGACATCCCGGCCCGGACAGCCTGGTCACGTCGGCTTGTCTTTAGGCAAATGACCACTCTCGACGACTTGTAGTGCCGCTGGACATCCTTAGGGACACGCCTGACGAAGTAGTAGGTTGTGCCTCTTTGGTACACATATTGTACCACTCTACGGTTACCCATGAACAAACCACCCACGCAGTTACACACCGAAAAGCTCGGGATAACAGTGAGTTGACGTGGGTATCGTGGGGAAAAATGGTGCCCGGGGGCGGACTCGAACCACCGACACGCGGATTTTCAATCCGCTGCTCTACCAACTGAGCTACCCGGGCTTTCGGCAGGCGGAACCGCCTGCGAAGATCTGCCGAAACCGGCAGAGGAAAACGGTATAACCGCCTGTCAGCATGCTGTCCAGCGTGAAATCGAAGCGTTGCCGGCTTCGACGAACGGTATGTTCGCAAGCGGCTATTCCTGCTCTGGCGGCCTGCCGGCACCGGCCAGTGACTCGACAATCGAATCGTCCGATCCCTCGACCGCCGGAATGGCATAACGCTCCTGAAACCAGCGTCCAAGGTCGATATCAGCACAACGCCGCGAGCAGAAAGGCCGCGGACTGCGCCCACCTTTCTCAGCCGGTGGAGCTGCCGGTTCGCTGCAGATCGGACAGGCAAGACCCGCGCCGTCTGTCCCACTGGTATCTTCTGGCATGCCTGATGTCGTCATCTTGGGGCCTCGATGAGGGTGGCTGGTCCGGCTTCGGACGAAACAACAAGCTCGACCTTCCTGTCAAGCGATGCCAGAGCGCCAGCGCCAGGCCCGCGAAGCCAGTCAGCGGTATCAGGCCGGCATTCGAGGCGCGGACTTGCCAGTTGCGGGCGCAGGGATATGGCGCGCAGAGCCGCCAGCGCATCGACTGCCACCCGGTCGGCTGCCCACATCGCCGGGCCGGGCCTGCCATGCGCAATGCGAATCTCAGTCACTCCGCCGCGGCTCCGGCCCATCCTCTCCGGCGAGCGCGAGTCGCGCGCCAGCGCGCGGTCCAGCGCCTCGTCAAATTCCCGGCCGGCTGCAGGTGATGCGCGCGGGACATCGACAGCCACGAGGCCACCTGTCTGGCGAAGGCGCAGCTGGTGTGCAATGGCATCCGGCGCAGCGGAAAACAGCCCGGCAAGATCGCCATTGCCGCTATCGAGGTCGATCGCCGTCAGGGCACGGGTTGGTTCGACCCACATCACCCCGCCCCCAGCAAGCGGAATATCGGGCCGTGTCGTCGCGTCGATCATGATGTCCCAAAGCGCATCGAAGTCGCCAGCCTCACCGGGCCCAACAAGGTCGCACGACACATACGGCTCCTGAACCGCAATCCGTGCAGCGAGACCGCCAGGATCGAACAGGCAACCCGTTCCGTCGACATCACGCAGGCCGGCCTGCCAGGCGGCGACCAGCGCGGCAGCCTCGCCGGCAAGGTCCTGTGAGGCGCCGGCATGACGGCGCAGGATCACCCCGAACCCGGGGGTGCCCCCGATCATCGATTGCAACGCATCCATTGTGGGCGCGGCCGGTGGCTGGGTCATCCGCTGCGAGGTGGCGATTCCCTCACCGCCCGGCAGAAGCACCATGTTCCTTCCGGCAAGTCTGGCACCTGTAACCGCCTGCCAGGGCTTGGCTTCGCGCGGTGCTGCCACAAGGGTAACGGTTGCCGTCTCACCAGCCACCAGCCTGTCGTGACGTGTCATGCGAACGGATACCGCGCCTGCGCCCTCAAGCGTTGCGGTGGCACGGTTCTGGGCCGGGAAGACACGGTCTATCCGTGCCCTGTGAACAGATCCCGTCAGGTCGGGGTCATGATGGAAATCATACCAGGCCTCAATGGCCAGACCGTCGATCAGATGCAGCGCGCGCGACTGGCCGGGGGATGTCTCGATCAGAATGCGTGCGCCGCCGCTCATCGCAGCAGGCCGTTGCCGCGCAGCATGGCCGCAATATCATAAAGGCTGAAGCCGACAATGTTGGAGTAGGAGCCCTCTATGTGCCGGATCAGGGCGGCGGCCAGCCCTTGAATGGCATAGCCTCCGGCCTTTCCCTGCCAGTCGCTGGTGGCGATATAGGCGTCGGTTTCGGCCGCGCTCAGACGTTTCATCGTCACCCGGCTGGTCACCAGCCTGCTGACAATGCGGCCGTCCGGACAGCGAAGAGCGATGCCACCAATCACCCGGTGGCGACGCCCCGACAACAGGTCGAGGCATTGCCGGGCTTCGCTCTCGGCCTCTGTCTTGGGAAGAATCATGCGGCCCCGCGCCACCACCGTGTCACCGGCAAGGATGGCGGCGCCATCCGGCGCGCCAAGCGTGGCGGCAGCGGCGGCCTTTTCCAGCGCCATGCGCCTTGCATAATCAGCAGGCAGCTCACCACGGCGCGGCGTCTCATCGATGTCAGCGGGCAACACCAGGTCTGGCGTGATGCCGATCTGGGCAAGCAAATCCAGTCTCCGCGGCGAGGCAGAGGCAAGCACAAGCTGATGGGCTGTGGTGGTCATCTGGCCCCCTTCATCCGGCGAGGGACAGCGCGGGCTGCTGTGAGTGGCCGGCCTACTTGAACCGGAATGTGATCCGGCCCTTGGTCAGGTCGTAGGGTGTCATTTCAACATTCACCCGGTCACCGGCGAGGATTCGGATGCGGTTCTTCCGCATCTTGCCGCTGGTATGCGCAAGCACCTCGTGATCATTGTCGAGCTTTACCCGAAACATCGCGTTCGGCAGCAGTTCTGCTACCGTTCCCGAGAATTCAATTACGCCTTCCTTGGCCATGAGCGCCTTTCCGCTTTGAATTGAAGTGCCCTACCAATGGCCAAAAACGGCCAAAAGGTCAACCCTCGCCCTCGTTTTCCTGCGGCAGCCATGCTTTCAGCTTTGCGCTGATATCGTCGCGGACGGCCCGGTAGGCCCGAAGCCGCTCCTCGCGCGATCCCTGGAGTCCGGCAAGATTGTCGACCGGCCAGTGGAAAGTCTGGCAGTCGATGTTGCGGGTGATCTCGAGAGCACGGTCATGCGCTTCCGGAGAGAAGGAGATAATCACGTCATAGAATTCACAGTCGAGATCATCAAACCCTTTCGGCTGGTGGGAAGACAGGTCGATACCAGCCTCTTCCATCACGGCAATCGCGAACCCGTCCTGCTCGCCAGGCTCGACACCGCAGGAATCGGTGAAGATGCGGCCTGGAAAACGGACCTTGATCATGGCTTCGGCCATGGCAGAGCGGACCGCGTTGATGTTGCAGGCAAACAGCACCGAGGTGACATTTGCCGCCGGTGTGATGCCCCCTTTGTCGATGTCGCTTTCCGCCATGTCCTTGTCCTTCCTTTGGTCGTCCTGCCCTATTTCGTCTGCAGGACGCAGATCAGGGTGAACAACCGCCGCGATGTCATTTCGTCCGTCGCTACCTTGCCGTCCAGCCGGCCTCGCAGGATTTCAGCGCCTTCATTGTGAAGCGCACGCCGTCCCATATCGATGGCCTGAATCTGTGACGGCGACTTGGTGCGGATGGCCTCGTAATAGGTGTCGCACACCTGAAAATAATCGCGCATCACCCGTCGCAGCGGGCCAAGCGCCATATAGAATTGCGCGAGCTCGGCATCGCCATTGTCACGAATGTCGAACCGGATATGCCGCCCCTCTGCCCGAAGATAGAGATGGAACGGCCCGCCAAGCTGCTCACCCTCGCCGCCAACAAGCGAGAAGCTGTTATCTTCAAGAATGTCGTAAATGGCGATCGCACGCTCGTGCTCGGCCTCGGCTGTGCGACGCGGCGCGTTGGCCTCGTCAAGCTCGATCCGGACGAGCCGATGCACGGGTCCTGCGACCAGATCATCATGCGTTCGTCCGTCTTGCGCCATCTCAGCTCCGTGCGTTCATCCTGATGGTCATCGACAGGGCATGCCCGCCAAGACCTTCGGCATTGGCAAGCTCGACCCCTGCGGGGGCGATGCTGGCAAAACTGCCGGCGTCACATTCAACCGTGGTCGTCCGTTTCATGAAATCGACAACGCCAAGTCCAGACGAGAATTTCGACGTCCGTGCCGTCGGCAGGACATGGTTCGGCCCGGCGACGTAATCGCCAATGGCCTCTGGCGTGTAACGGCCAAGGAAAACTGCGCCGGCATGCCGGATCCGCCCAAGCCAGCTTCGCGGCTCGCGAACGGCGAGTTCCAGATGCTCGGCGGCGATGCGGTTGGCCAGCGCCGGAACGTCATCCATCGAAGCCACCTTGATGATGGCGCCATTGTCCTGCCATGACTGCCCGGCAACGTCTGCACGCGCCAGCGTCGCAAGCGTCGTCTCGACAGCCTTGTCCACCGCATCTGCGAAGGCGGCATCATCGGTAATCAGAATGGCCTGGGCAGCTTCGTCATGTTCGGCCTGCGACAGCAGGTCGGCAGCAATCCAGGCAGGGTCATTCTCGGAATCGGCAATTACGAGAATCTCTGACGGGCCGGCGATCGAATCAATTCCGACGGTTCCAAAGACCTGACGCTTGGCAGCGGCGACATAGGCGTTGCCCGGCCCGACAATCTTGTCGACAGGACGGATGCTGTCGGTGCCATAAGCGAGCGCAGCGACGGCCTGTGCCCCGCCGACACGCCAAATTTCGTCTACGCCGGCAATGCCGGCAGCAGCAAGAACCATTGGGCTTACATAGCCGTCTGGTGCCGGCACGACGATCACGCGGCGATCAACACCAGCGACGGCGGCCGGAACGGCGTTCATCAGGACCGAGGACGGATAGGCCGCCTTGCCACCAGGAACATAAAGGCCTGCGGCATCGACCGGTGTGTGGCGCATGCCAAGCCCAACGCCCTGATCATCTACATAGTCGAAATCCTGCGGCAGCTGGCGCTCGTGGAAACTGCGAATGCGCGATGCTGCGGTCTCCAGCGAATCACGAAGGGCCGGAGTCAAACCGTCGAGCGCGGCGTCGATCTCGTCACGGCCGACCGCGAGTTTGGCCACCGAGCCGGCATCGAGCCGGTCATATTTTGCAGTCAGCTCGAGCAGAGCCGTATCACCGCGTGCGCGCACGTCGGAAATAATCCTCGAGACCGCGTCGGCAACGTCCACCGTCGCTTCGCGCTTGGCCGCCAGCAATGTCTCGAAGCGAGCCTCGAAATCCACCTGCCGGTTATCCAGCCTGACCGCCATCACATATCCCTTTCACTGACTTCCCGCACCGCGTCTGTCGCAATGTTGCATGCCGTCACGGCGGCCACTCTCATGGTATTTACTGCCCGGTAGCCTCCGGTCAGGAAGGTATAACGACAAAAACGCTGTGAAATCAATCTTGCGGGCAATCCCGAAGACACGTTTGGCGTTCAGCTCTCGACATCATGTGCCGGCCTGTTCGGCGTCGGCTGGCCGGTCTCTATATCCTCGGCGATCACCGACAGGCCGTCGAGATCGAATTGCAGCGCCGCACCACCGGAAAACAGCAGCTCAATCCGCTCACAATCCGCGCTGCCGGAATCATCCGCCCTGATGGCAAGAAGATTGAACAGTGCCGACTTTCGATCTGGCGGCATACCCGACTGCCGGACGGCCCTCACTCCTCGGATTTGAACACCACAAAGGCGACGCTGATACACGGGCCCGCCATCCTCTCTGGTCACGCCCTGCACCGGCGGCTGGTCCCAGCAGAACCGATTGACCACCATCACGAACCGGCGGCCACCCTGGTCATGGAACATGTCCTCACCCGGAATGATCGCATCCTGAAGAAGCGCCGACAGAACCTCGAGGTCGTCACCACCTGCCGCCTGCAAGCGCAGCCTGCCATCCTCTCCATTATATACCGGACCGCTCATGACCGCCTCAAACCCGGTACATCCGTGCGCCGCACTGGCCGAGTTTGGCCTCGAGATCGGAATAGCCCCGGTCCAGATGATAGATTCGGCTGACCTCGGAGGTTCCTTCCGTCGCCAATGCTGCCAGCACGAGCGACACCGATGCCCGCAGGTCGGTTGCCATCACCGGTGCTGGCGTCAGGCTGGGCTTGCCACGCACCATGGCAATCCCGCCATCAACCTGAATATCGGCGCCCATTCGCATCAGTTCCGGCACATGCATGAAGCGGTTCTCGAACACGGTCTCGGAAATCCGCGACGACCCGTCGGCAAGGCACATCAGCGCCATGAACTGTGCCTGCAGGTCGGTCGGGAACCCGGGGAACGGGTCGGTGGTGATGTCAGCCGAGCCGATGCCACCATCTGCCGCGACCCTGATACCGTCGTCGGTCTCGTCGATGATGATTCCGCACCGGCGCAACACCTCAAACAGCGAATCAAGATGCCGCGCACGGGCGTTCTTCAATGTCAGCTCACCGCCAGTGATCGCGGCAGCGATGGCGAATGTGCCGGCCTCGATCCGGTCGGGAATGACGTCGTGTGTCGCACCGCCAAGGCTGTCAACACCCTCGATCGTGACCGTATCCGTGCCGTGACCGGTGATCCGCGCACCCATTGCAATCAGGCATTCGGCAAGATCGCTGATCTCTGGCTCGCGTGCGGCATTCACAAGTTCGGATGTGCCTTTGGCGAGTGTTGCCGCGATCATCGCATTTTCGGTAGCCCCGACAGACACCATCGGAAAGACAACACGCGCGCCGGTCAGTCCGCCGGGTGCCCTTGCCTGAATATAGCCGTCAGCCAGCTCGACGATAGCGCCAAAGGCCTGCATCGCACGGATATGGAGGTCGACCGGCCTGGTGCCGATGGCACAGCCGCCCGGAAGCGACACGCGTGCCTGACCATAACGCGCCAGCAGCGGCCCAAGCACAAGGATCGAGGCGCGCATCTTGCGAACAAGGTCATAGGGAGCGTCAAAATTGGTGGCGCTGCCGCCAATCACCAGCCTGTCGTCCGTTCGTTCGACATCCATGCCGTGATTGCGCAGAAGAACCTCCATCGATCCTGTATCGACAAGATCCGGAACGTTTCGAAGCTGTAATGTGCCGTCGGTGACGAGACCTGCCGCTATCAGGGGCAGCGCCGCGTTTTTCGCCCCGCTGACGGAGATTGCGCCTTTCAGCGGCACACCGCCATCAATCTTCAGACTGTCCATCTTGTCTCCCCGTAGATGCGGGCTTGATCGGTCGTTCGCGATGACCGGCGGTACCGGAGCCGGTACGCGCCCGCGACTGGGACTTGCGCTTGTGAAGGTTTTCGCGAAGGGCTTTCGCCAGCCGTTCCTTCTTGTCCTCGGCAGAACCAGACAATTCCTGCACCTCTCGTCCCACAAACCGACACGCCGTTCCCGTGCGTACGTTAACCTGATCTTATCGCGCAAACTCGATGCGCCGCCAATGACAAAAGCGCTCCCGGCCCTGCTGTCGCCTCGTTGTCGCCCTATTTTTCATCGACCATTCTGACCCGTCATTAAGGACATATTGTGGCAGGGCCGACAGGGGGATAGAGTCGGGCCAGATCACGTTCCCGCGTTCAAAGACCCTGCTGCCATGTTCGTGAACAAGTGGCACGGCAGTTCTTCGGACTAGCCCGGACAGAAGGGGTAAGCAACATGTCGCCGGCTCTCGGCTCTCGGATCAAACAATGGTGGCTTCCAGCACTTCTGGTCGCCGGGCTGGCGCTGTTCTTTACCAGCGGTGCACATCGGGCGATCAGCTGGCAGA
This sequence comes from Alphaproteobacteria bacterium, assembly GCA_022425565.1. Classification (GTDB taxonomy): domain Bacteria; phylum Pseudomonadota; class Alphaproteobacteria; order Puniceispirillales; family Puniceispirillaceae; genus UBA8309. Next base: position 2,172 of record JAKMFG010000207.1, on the reverse strand, counting down.
CCATTGCGCTGCATTACGGTCAGATCACGGCCTATACCGAGGCCAATTTGACGCTGGCGGCAGCGTCTTTCCTGCTGCTCTACGCTGTAGCTGTGGCTTTCTCGCTTCCCATCGCGCTGCCGCTCACCCTGACCGGCGGGGCGATTTTCGGCTGGCTTGCGGTGCTGCTGGTGCTCGTCGGTGCGACGGCGGGCGCCGGGATTGTGTTCATTGCTGCCCGCACTGCTTTTGCCGATCTGGCACAGCGCCGCGCCGGTCCGTTCATGGCACGGCTCGAGGATGGCTTCAGCCGCAATGCTTTTTCCTATCTGCTGGCATTGCGCCTGATCCCGGCCGCACCCTTCTGGGTCGTCAACATTGTGCCGGCTCTGACCCGCATGCCGTTCCGGAGCTACCTTGTCGCCACCTTTATCGGCATTGCGCCGGGATCGGCGGTCTTTGTATCCGTGGGGCGGGGCCTCGACCATGTTCTGGCAGCGGGGCGCACGCCTGATCTCGAAATTCTTGGATCACCGGCCATTCTCGGCCCGCTGGCAGCACTCGGGCTGCTGGCGCTGATGCCGGTTGCCTGGAAGGCGTTCGCCGCCTCGCGGCATAAGGGAGACGGGTCATGACCACCATCGACACCGATATCTGCGTCATTGGCGGCGGGTCCGGCGGGCTGAGCGTCGCGGCAGGTGCGGCGCAGATGGGCGCGCGGGTCGTGCTGTTCGAGGCCGACCGCATGGGCGGTGACTGCCTGAACAGCGGCTGTGTGCCGTCAAAGGCGCTGTTGGCGGCGGCCAAGGCTGCGCATTACGCGCATGGCAATCCGGCGATGGGAGTGACCGGGGCGGCCCCGGCGATCGATTTCGCCGCTGTGAAACGCCATGTCGCGGACGTCATCGCCACCATCGCCCCACATGATTCGGTGGAACGGTTCACCGGGCTTGGTGTTCATGTGATCAAAGAACGCGCGGCCTTTGCCGGACGGCGGCTGGTGCAATCGGCATCGCATGAGGTGCGGGCAAAATTCTATGTCATCGCGACCGGATCGAGCGCCGCTGTGCCGCCCATCCCGGGCCTAGATGCCGTGCCGTTCCACACCAACGAGACGATTTTCACCGATGTCGAAAAGCCGGCCCATCTCGCCATCATTGGCGGCGGCCCGATCGGCATCGAGATGGCACAGGCGCATGCAAGGCTGGGCTGCAAGGTCACCGTGATCGAGGCCATGACGATCCTCGGCAAGGATGATCCCGATGCCGCCACCATCCTGAAGGAGCGTCTGGTGAAGGAAGGGATCGAGCTGATCGAGGGTGTCGGAGTGGCTGGCGTGTCGGGGACGACAGGTTCGATCAGGCTGGAGCTGGCAGACGGACGCAACATCACGTCGAGCCATCTTCTGGTCGCCGCCGGACGGCGCGCCAATATCCACGATCTGGGGCTGGAGGCAGCCGGCATCGTCACCCGCACGGGCGGGCCCGGCAGCATCGTGACCGACAGGCGGCTTCGCACCAGCGACAAGCGGGTCTTCGCCATCGGCGATGCCGCCGGACGCGCGCAGTTCACTCATATCGCCGGCTATCATGCCGGAATTGTCATTCGCAACATGCTGTTCAGGCTTCCGGCGAAGATCGATGAAAGCCTGACGCCATGGGTAACCTACACCGATCCCGAACTGGCGCATGTCGGGCTTGGCGAGAGTGCCGCTGCCGAGGCCTGGGGCACTGGCAACATCCGCACCCAGACAGTTTCGCTTGGCGGCAATGACCGTGCTGTGGCCGAAGGCCGGACTGAAGGATTGGTGAAGGTGGTGACACATCGCAACGGGCGCATTCTGGGGGCGACCATCCTCGCCCCGCAGGCCGGAGAGATGATCCTGGCCTGGTCGGTGGCAATCGCGGCGCGGAGCCGTATTGCCAGCATGGCCGGCACGATCGCGCCCTATCCGACTTTCGGCGATGCCAGCAAACGCGCCGCTGGACAGTTCTTTACCGAGGCGCTGTTCAGCCCTCGAACAAGACGGATCGTCAGGCTGTTGCTGAAACTCTGACAAAACCCGCTTGCCATGGCGTCGTGATCTCGTGTAAGTCACGCGTGTCGATGGAAATGCTGCCATAGCTCCAGCGGTAGAGCGCACCCTTGGTAAGGGTGAGGTCGCGTGTTCGAATCACGCTGGCAGCACCATCG
>JAKMFG010000192.1 GCA_022425565.1 Alphaproteobacteria bacterium | reverse complement strand
GGGGCTGAACCCTGGCAAGGCCATCGCCGGCATCAAGAGCGAGCTTGCCAGCCGCTAGGGTCATGCCTGTCTGCCACCACGCTGGACGGGGCCATGCCGGATATCGGACAAACAGATAACGACAAGGGCGATGCTGGAGTCGCTACGGGGCCGGCAGGTCCCGTTGCCGCGCTTATGGCATCACGCATCGCCGCTGGCGGACTGTCGCCCGATGCCGGGCAGAGCGCCGTCGCCGATGCCCTCGACAATCTGATTGACGATCTCGCCGCCGGCACGCGCCGCCGTTGGCTGCCTCTGCGCCGGGCGGTACAGCCACGCGGCCTTTACATCCATGGCGGTGTTGGGCGTGGCAAGACGATGCTGATGGACATGTTCCATGATGCGCTGGCCACAACCGTGACCGGCATTACCCCGTTCCGGCTGCACTTTCATGATTTCATGGTTCTGGCACAGGACGAGGTTCATGCGGCGCGCGAGGCTGGGGCCGACGATCCGATCATCACGGCAGCAGATGCACTGGCGGCGCGCGGGCGGGTCATGTGTTTCGATGAAATGGAGGTCCGTGACATCGCCGATGCGATGATCCTTGCGCGTCTGTTCACCGCGTTGTTCGACCGCGGTGTGACCCTTGTCGCCACATCCAACCGGCATGCCGACGAACTCTACAAGAACGGTCTGCATCGCGACCGTTTCCTGCCCTTCATTGCGCTGCTGAAAACAAAGTGCAAGGTGATCGAAATCGCTGCCGGACAGGACTGGCGTGCCAGTGTTCTGGCGCAGATTCCGGCCTGGTATACGCCCGATGACGATATGGCGCTGGCGGCGCTCGATTCGGCCTTTGCCAGGCTTGCCGGAACAGTGCCGGTCGGAACCGACATTGTCCGTGTTGCAGGCCGGGAGATTCTCTTCGACAAGGTGGCCGGCGATGTGGCGCGCACCGATTTCGCATCGCTGTGCGAGGCGCCGCTGGCGGCGCGTGACTATCTTGCCATCGCCGGACGGTTCGCCGGGCTGGTGCTGGCCAACATCCCGCGGCTGAGCGATGCCAACGAGCCGGCAGCCCGCAGGTTCATGTGGCTTGTCGATGCGCTCTATGACCGGCAACGCTTCCTGATTGCTTCGGCCGGTGACGATATTGGCGGTCTTTATGACGGGCACCAGTTCGCCTTTGAATTCGACCGGACACGCTCACGGCTTGGTGAAATGACCCGCCGCACGGCTGTAGAACGGCCAATTGACGAATAACCTCTGCCTGTTTCGAATTCGACTCCAATTCCCCTTGTTTGACCACCGAGTTTCGGCTAAACCCACCGCAACGTTCAGCGGTGCCTGCTGACGGCATCGCCGTGAACGGAACAGGTCCCGTTTTTCAGGAATACAACTCATGGCCCGCAACAAGATTTCCCTCGTCGGTGCCGGCAATATCGGGGGCACTCTGGCGCTCCTGGCCGGCCTCAAGCAACTTGGCGACGTCACACTCTTCGACATTGCTGAAGGCATTCCCCAGGGCAAGGCGCTCGATATCGCGCAGGCGAGCCCGATTGAAGGCTTTGATGCCGTCATGGAAGGCTCGAACGGTTATGAGGCGCTTGCCGGAAGCGATGTCGTCATCGTGACCGCTGGCGTGGCCCGTAAGCCCGGGATGAGCCGGGACGACCTGATCGGCATCAACACCAAGGTCATGCAGCAGGTTGGCGCGGGCATCCGCGACAACTGCCCCGACGCCTTCGTTATCTGTATCACCAATCCGCTTGATGTCATGGTCGGCATCCTGCAACAGGCATCCGGCCTGCCGACTGCGCGTGTCGTTGGTATGGCGGGCGTTCTGGATTCGGCGCGTTTCCGCTACTTCCTTGCCGAAGAATTCAAGGTGTCGGTCGAAGATGTCACCGCCTTTGTTCTTGGCGGCCACGGCGACACCATGGTCCCGCTGGTCCGCTATTCGACGGTTGCCGGCATTCCGGTTCCCGACCTGATCGAGATGGGATGGTCTACCGAGGCGAAGATCGACGGGATTGTGCAGCGCACCCGTGACGGCGGTGCCGAGATCGTCGGCCTGCTGAAAACAGGCTCTGCTTTCTATGCGCCGGCATCCTCGGCGATCGAGATGGCCGAGGCATATATCCATGACAAGAAACGCGTGCTGCCGTGCGCCGCCTATGTCGACGGTGCTTACGGGCTGGACGGGCTTTATGTCGGCGTGCCGGTCGTTCTGGGCGCCGGCGGTGTCGAGCGCGTGGTCGAGATCGCGCTGAACGAGGACGAGAAGGCGATGTTCGACCATTCGGTTGCCGCCGTTCGTGCGTTGAACGAGGTTGTTGAATCTCTGGGGTAGAATAGAGCGCGGGCTGCGGCCCGTCAGTGGGGGGTTACATGAATATCCATGAACATCAGGCCAAGGGCCTGCTGGCCGGTTTCGGCGTCGCGGTGCCGCGTGGCACGGCAGCGTTCACGGTTGACGAAGCCGTCGCTGCTGCCACCGATCTCGGTGGCCCGGTGCATGTCGTCAAGGCACAGATTCACGCTGGCGGACGTGGCAAGGCAGGCGGCGTCAAGGTCGTCAAATCTGTCGGCGAGGTCCGCGAGGTGGCAACCGAGCTTCTTGGCAGGACCCTCGTTACGCATCAGACCGGCCCGCAGGGCCGTGAGGTCCAGCGTCTTTATGTTGAGGAAGGCTGCGATATCGGTGACGAGCTGTATCTGTCGATCCTGGTTGATCGCGGCAACAGCCGGGTGACGATCATCGCCTCCAGCGAGGGCGGCATGGATATCGAGGAGGTCGCCGAAACGAACCCCGAAAAGATCCTGTCCCTCGGCATCGATCCAGCCACCGGCCTGCAGCCCCATCATATCCGCCGCATCGCCGGCGTGCTTGGCCTGTCGAAGGGCACCGCGAAGCAGCTTCCGGGTTTCCTCGGCGGGCTGTACCGTGCCTTCAACGAGCTGGATGCAAGCCTTCTCGAGATCAATCCGCTTGTGGTGACCGGAAGCGGCGATCTGCTGGCGCTGGATGCGAAGATGAGCTTCGATGATAACGCGCTCTACCGTCATCCCGACGTTCTGGAGCTTCGCGACCTTGCCGAGGAAGACCCGGCCGAAGTACGGGCCAGCGAGTTCGAGCTCAACTATATCAAGCTCGACGGCAATATCGGCTGCATGGTGAACGGTGCCGGCCTCGCCATGGCGACCATGGACATCATCCAGCTTCAGGGTGGTTCTCCGGCGAATTTCCTCGATGTTGGCGGCAGCGCCACTGCCGAGCGTGTCACCGAAGCCTTCAAGATCATTCTCTCCGATGAGAACGTGAAGGGCATCCTGGTCAACATCTTCGGCGGTATCATGCGCTGTGACATCATCGCCGAAGGCGTTGTCAGCGCGGCCCGCAGCCTTGGTCTCGACAAGCCGCTGGTTGTGCGGCTCGAGGGCACCAATGTCGAAGAGGGCAAGCGCATCATGGCCGAGAGCGGCCTCGACATCATTGCGGCAGACAATCTGGCCGATGCTGCGGCGAAAATCGTCGCCGCGACAGCCTGACGGGGGAATATGTCATGTCAGTACTCGTGAACAGTCAGACCAAGGTCATCTGCCAGGGCTTTACCGGCTCGCAGGGCACCTTCCATTCCGAACAGGCCATTGATTACGGCACTAACATGGTTGGTGGTGTCACCCCGGGTAAGGGCGGGCAGACGCATCTCGGCCTGCCGGTGTTCAACTCGGTCGCCGACGCGATGGCCGAAACCGAAGCAAACGCTTCGGTGATCTATGTGCCGCCGCCTTTTGCAGCGGATTCCATCCTCGAGGCTATCGATGCCGGCATGCCGCTGGTCATCTGCATCACCGAGGGCATTCCGGTGCTCGATATGGTACGGGTGAAGCGTGCGCTGGATAACAGCAACAGCCGGCTGATCGGCCCCAACTGCCCAGGCATCATCACCCCGGGCGAGTGCAAGATCGGCATCATGCCAGGTCATATCCACACGCCCGGCAAGGTCGGCATCGTGTCGCGGTCCGGCACCCTGACCTATGAGGCCGTCGCACAGACCTCGGCCGTCGGCCTTGGCCAGTCGACCTGCATCGGCATTGGCGGTGACCCGGTCAACGGCACCAATTTCATCGATTGCCTGGACATGTTCCTCAATGACGACCAGACCGAAGCCATCGTGATGATCGGCGAGATTGGCGGGTCGGCCGAGGAAGAGGCGGCAGCCTTCTATGCGGCGCATCCCTCAAAGAAGCCGATCGCCGGATTTATCGCCGGCCAGACGGCGCCTCCGGGTCGCCGCATGGGTCATGCCGGTGCCATCGTCAGCGGCGGAAGCGGTGCCGCATCCGACAAGATCGGGGCCATGCAGGCCGCCGGCTACGAGATGGCGGAGTCGCCTGCTGATATCGGCAATGCGGTCACACGGGCCATCGCCCGCGCTGGTTAACGCGCTGGTGGCTTGAATCTGAGCCAGCAGCGCATACACTGATGGACGGTGTCAAAATGAACAGGTGCTTTTCTCATGGATGACGCGGCTCAGGTACCGGGCCAACCCGGACTGCCAGACGAGTTTGATCTGACCTTCCTGTCGGCGGCGAATGCCACCTTCATTGCCGAGATGAACGCAGCGTGGCGGCGCGATCCTTCAGCCGTCGACAGCCGCTGGGCCGCCTATTTCGAGCGTCTCAATGCGCTTGGCGACAGCAGTGTCGAAATCGAGCAGGGTCCCAGCTGGGCCCGCAACGGCAGCCGCATCGTCGGGGCGACTGACCCGGCCGATTCTGTGAATGCCGTGGCTGCCGGCCATGCTGCCGGGCGGCATATGAATGCCGATGACATGCGTGCCGCGACGTTCGACTCGCTCCGTGCGGTGATGCTGATTCGTGCCTACCGGATCCGCGGACACCTTCTGGCCGATCTCGATCCGCTGTCGCTGGAAACCAAGCCGCTGCATCCCGAGCTCGATCCGGCGACCTACGGCTTCACCGATGCCGACTGGGACCGCCCGATCTTTATCAATTATGTTCTTGGCCTCGAGACGGCGACCCTGCGCGAGATTGTCGAGACACTCCGCAAGACCTATTGCAGCACCATCGGCGTCGAGTTCATGCATGTGCAGGACCCGGCTCAGAAAGCGTGGATTCAGGAACGTATCGAGGCCATCGGCAACCGCACCGACTTTACCAAACGCGGCAAGAAGGCGATCTATGAGCGCCTTGTGGACGCCGAGCAGTTCGAAAAATACCTGCACAAGAAATACACCGGCACCAAGCGTTTCGGCGTCGATGGTGGCGAGGCGATGATCCCGGCACTGGAGCAGATCCTGAAGCGCGGCACCCAGCTTGGCGTTGGCGAGATTGTGGTCGGCATGGCGCACCGCGGCCGTCTGAACATCCTGCATAATGTCTTCGGCAAACCGTTCCGTGCGATCATCTCTGAATTTCTCGGCAATCCGGCAAACCCGGAGGATGCCGGTGGATCGGGTGATGTGAAATATCACATGGGTGCGTCGTCAGACCGCGAGTTCGACGGCAAGACCGTTCATCTCAGTCTTGCGCCGAACCCGTCGCATCTCGAGATCGTCGATCCGATCGTGGTCGGTCGGGTGCGGGCCAAGCAGGAACAGCGCCGGGATACCGAACGCAAGGAAGTCGTGGGAATCCTGCTGCATGGTGATGCTGCTTTCGCCGGCCAGGGGGTTGTTGCCGAGACATTTGCCTTTTCGGCGCTTCGCGGCTACCGCACTGGCGGCACGATTCATATTATCCATAACAACCAGATCGGCTTCACCACGAGCCCGCACTATTCGCGTTCCTCGCCATATCCGACCGACGTGGCGAAGATGGTGATGGCGCCGATCTTCCATGTGAATGGTGACGACCCCGAGGCGGTCGTCCATGCGGCGCGGATAGCCATCGAGTTCCGCCAGGCCTTCGGCAGCGACGTTGTTCTCGACATCTTCTGCTATCGCCGGTTCGGCCATAATGAAGGTGACGAGCCGATGTTCACGCAGCCGTTGATGTACAAGACCATCGGCAAGCATCCGACGACAAGCTCCATCTATGCCGACAAGCTGGTGGCCGAGGGCATCATGACGCCCGAGGAAACCAGGCAGGTCGTGGATGACCGCAATGCCTATCTGGACACCGAATTCGAGGCCGGAACGAACTACCGCCCGAACAAGGCCGACTGGCTCGAGGGAAGCTGGTCCGGCATGCGCACGGCGCATGGCGTCGAGCGGCGAGGCGACACGGCTGTCGAGCTCGAGACGCTTCGCAAGATCGGTGAATCGATGACGACGGTGCCGGAGCGTATGACCCTTAACCCGAAGCTGACCCGCATTGTGCAGACGCGCGCCACGCGCATTCGTGAGGGTGACGGCATTGACTGGGCGACCGCTGAGCATCTTGCCTTTGGCGCGCTGCTTCTCGAAGGTGATCCGGTACGCCTGTCCGGCCAGGACAGCTGCCGCGGCACTTTCAGCCAGCGTCACGCGGTGCTGGTGGATCAGGCGACTGAAGAGCGCTATGCGCCGCTGTCGCACCTGTCCGAAGACCAGGCGATGTTCGAGGTGATCGACTCTCCGCTGTCCGAAGCGTCGGTGATGGGATTTGAATATGGTTTCTCGCAGGCCGAGCCGAATGCGCTGGTCATGTGGGAAGCGCAGTTCGGTGATTTTGCCAACGGCGCGCAGGTGGTGATCGACCAGTTCATCTCCTCTGGCGAGTCGAAATGGCTCCGCATGAACGCGCTGGTGCTGCTGCTGCCGCATGGCTATGAGGGCCAGGGGCCGGAGCATAGCTCGGCACGCCTCGAGCGTTATCTTCAGCTGTGCGCCGAGGACAATATGCAGGTTGTGAACTGCAGCACTCCGGCCAGCTATTTCCATGTGCTGCGCCGCCAGCTGCGCCGCGATTTCCGCAAGCCGCTGGTGATCATGACGCCAAAATCGCTGCTGCGTCACAAGGCCTGCGTCTCACGGCTCGAGGATATGGGCCCCGGAACCACCTTCCACCGCATTCTCGACGAGCGCGATACCAAGGTGAAATCAGGCAAGGCAAAGCGGCTGGTGATGTGTAGTGGCAAGGTCTATTACGATCTCGCCGCAGCGCGCGACGCTGCCGAGGACTGGGACACCGAGATCATCCGCGTCGAACAGCTATACCCATTCCCGTCCAAGGCCCTGACCGAGGCGCTGGCGATGACGCCGAAGGCAAGTCTCGTCTGGTGCCAGGAAGAGCCGAAGAACATGGGAAGCTGGACCTTTGTCCGCGACTTCATCGAAGACGCGATGGCAGAGGCCGGGTGCCAGCAGGAACGGCTTGCCTATGCAGGCCGCGCCGCTGCGGCATCACCTGCCACCGGGTCCCTGTCGCGGCATAATCGTGAACAGGCAGCTCTCGTGAACGAGGCGCTGGGCCTGAAGGCAAAGGAAGACTAGGGCGATGCGGCCGCTGTGGCCGCACGCATGAATGGTACGGGCGGGCAGGACCCGCCTCGCACGCGAGGAGACGAGGCCGTCATGGCGATCGAAATCACAGTTCCCACCCTTGGTGAATCCGTGGCTGATGCCACTGTGGCCCGCTGGATCAAGACCACCGGCGATGCCGTCGCGGCAGACGAGCCGGTCGTCGAGCTGGAAACCGACAAGGTGACGCTGGAAGTTCCGGCCCCTGCCGCCGGCACGCTTGGCGAAATTCTTGCCGCCGAAGGGGCAACGGTTGAGGTTGGTGCAAGCCTTGCGATTCTGAATGAGGGCGTCGCACCGGCCGCATCCGCGCCCGCAGCCCCGGCAGAACCGGCACCGGCAAAATCTGCGCCGGCCACACCTGCTACGTCTGCACCTGCACCTGTTGCGGCGGCTCCTGCAGCTGCATCCGCTGCTGTGGACATGCCGCTGTCGCCTGCTGTGCGCCGGCTTGTCGAGGAAAACAATCTGAACCCGGCCGCCATCAAGGGTACCGGTGTTGATGGCCGGCTGACCAAGGCGGATGTTCTGGCCCATATGAAAGGTGCGCCGGCCACTTCGGCCCCGGCAGCCGCGCAGGCCCAGCAGATGCCGCGCCAGCAGCCGCGCCCCGAAGACGCCGCCCGCGAGGAACGCCTGCCGATGTCGAAGCTGCGTCAGGTCATCGCCTCGCGCCTTAAGGCGGCGCAGAACACGGCGGCGATGCTGACCACCTTTAACGAGCTCGACATGACCGCGCTGATGGCGCTGCGTAGCACCTACCGGCAGGAATTCGAGGCCGCCTATGGCACCCGTCTCGGTTTCATGGGCATGTTCGTAATGGCCTCGATCAAGGCGCTTCAGGAATTTCCCGCGGTGAACGCCGAAATCGACGGCAACGACATTATCTATAAGAATTATTACAATATCGGCGTTGCTGTCGGCACACCGCAGGGACTCGTCGTTCCGGTTGTGCGTGACGCCGGCGGTCTCGGCCTTGCCGAGATCGAGACCCGCATCGCCGACTTTGGCGACCGTGCCCGCAACGGCAAGATCACGCCGGACGACATGGCCGGTGGTTCCTTCACCATCTCCAACGGCGGTGTCTACGGCTCGCTGATGTCGACGCCGATCCTGAATCCGCCGCAGAGTGGCATTCTTGGCATGCACAAGATCGAGAAGCGCCCTGTTGTTGTTGATGACGCCATCGTGATTCGCCCAATGATGTATCTGGCGCTTTCCTATGACCACCGGATCATCGATGGACGTGAAGCGGTCTCCTTCCTTGCCCGTATCAAGGAACTTGTCGAGGATCCACGGCGGATCGTTCTCGGCGTCTGAGCCATTGTGAGCGGCCAGCGCGCCGGCCGTTTGACAACGAGGCGCGCCGCATTCCACCCGGGGGACCCAGATGAGCGAGACCAGATTCGACCTGATCGTGATTGGTGCAGGCCCTGGCGGCTATGTTGCCGCCATCCGCGCCGCACAGCTTGGTATGAGCGTGGCGTGTATTGAGAAACGCACAACCCTTGGCGGCACCTGCCTGAATGTGGGATGCATCCCGTCAAAAGCGCTTCTGAACGCGTCCGAGCATTATGCCGACGCCGCCGGCGGTGGTCTTGGCGAACTGGGAATCGAACTTGGCAGCGTCAAGCTCGACTTGCCGAAAATGATGCAGGGCAAGGACAAGATCGTTGACAGCCTGACAACAGGCATCGATTTCCTGTTCAAGAAGAACAAGGTGACCCGCCTGCAGGGCGCCGCCCGAATCGACGGTGCAGGCAAGGTGACGGTCACCGACGGTGCAGACGCCGGAAGCTATGAGGCCGAGCGGATTCTGATTGCCACGGGAAGCCACGCATCAAGCCTGCCCGGAATCGACATAGACGAGACCCGGATCGTCAGCTCCACTGGGGCGCTGGCGTTGCCGAAAGTGCCGAAGAAGCTGATTGTCATTGGCGCTGGCTATATCGGGCTCGAGCTTGGCACGGTCTGGGCGCGCCTTGGCGCCGAGGTCGAGGTGATCGAGTTCCTGCCGCGGATCCTGCCCGGCATGGATGACGAGATCGCCAAGAAATTCACCGCGATGGCCAAGAAGCAGGGCCTTCGCTTCCGTATGAAGACGGCGGTGAAGTCGGCCAAGGCCAGCAAGACGGGCGTCAGTCTGACGGTCGAGCCCGCCGGAGGCGGCGGTGCCGAGACGATCAAGGCCGATGTGGCGCTTGTCGCTGTCGGTCGCCATCCTGCTACCGAAGGACTGGGGCTGGAAGAAGCTGGCATCGCGCTGACTGAGCGCGGCCGCATCAAGGTCGATTCGCGCTTCGAGACCTCGGTCGAGGATGTCTATGCCATTGGTGACGTGATTGACGGCCCGATGCTGGCCCACAAGGCCGAAGAGGACGGCGTCGCCGCCGTTGAGATGATGGCGGGCCATGCCGGCCATGTCGATTACGACCTGGTGCCGGGGATCGTCTATACCGCGCCGGAAGTGGCCACCCTCGGCAAGAGTGAAGAAGCGCTGAAGGAAGCCGGTATCGATTACAAGAAAGGCAGTTTCCCTTTTTCGGCCAACAGCCGAGCCCGCGCCCAAGGCCACCCCGACGGTTTCGTGAAAATCCTTGCTGATGCCGAGACGGACCGTGTTCTTGGCGTGCATATCATTGGCCATGAGGCAGGCACGATCATCCATGAATGCGCCACGGCAATGGCTTTCGGCGCGTCTTCCGAGGATATCGCCCGCACCTGCCATGGCCATCCGACCTTGAACGAGGCGGTCAAGGAAGCCGCGCTCGCCGTCGACGGCCGCGCCATCCATATGTAGCCACCCGCGTTAATTGGCAGGCAAAGCTATCCAGAACGGGGATGGGTCTCGCGATGAAGGCGCAGAAGATGCGCCTCGTCCACATTGGTGTAGCGCTGTGTCGTCGACAGGCTGGCATGGCCAAGCAGTTCCTGAATGGCACGAAGATCGGCACCGTTTCCAAGAAGATGTGTGGCAAAGGCGTGGCGCAGCGCATGTGGTGTGACATAGGCTGGAAGGCTGAGTTCGAGCCGCAGTGATTCAACAAGCCTTTGCGCCGCCCGCGCGCCGAATGCGTTGCCGCGGGCACTGACGAAGAGCGGCGCATCAGGCCCGCCATCGAACGGGCAGGCCCCGACATAGTCCGCCACCGCCTCGGCAATGGCGGGCAGCACCGGCACCTCGCGGATCTTGCCACCCTTGCCGGTAATCCGCAGCCATTTATCAAGAGGCGTATCCCGCCGTGTCAGGTCGAGCGCCTCGGAAACACGCAAACCGCTGCCATAGAGCATCATCAGGAGAGCAAAATCGCGCTGCTTGGCCCAGTCATCGCCGCGCCGCTTGAAAATCGCGGCAAGAAGCGCCCGCGCATCTTCTTCCGAGACCGGTTTTGGAACTGATTTCGGTGGACGCGGCGCGCGAAGCCATGACAAGTCATTGATGTCGATCCGGCCGGTGCGCCCACAGAAGCGATAAAAGCTCCTTAGCGCCGAGACCCGGCGCGCCACTGTAGTGCGGGCAAGGCCGCGCCCGCCCATGTCGGCCAGCCAGCCGCGGAAGCGACGCCTGTCCGGCGGTGCATTGTCGGCATCACCGCCGGCATAGCCGAGATAGTCGTCCAGATCGGAATCATAGGCAGCAAGTGTGTTGGCACCGTATCGGCGCTCACTCTCCAGCCAGGCAAGCCAGGCCGTGCGATTGCTGCTGCCGCCCATGCGTCTAGAGGATCGACTGGCCGGTGCCTTCCCAGTCGGAAATGAAAGCGGCAAGGCCCTTGTCGGTCAGTGGATGCTTGTAGAGTGCGCCAAGGATTTTTGGCGGCAGGGTGACAACGTCGGCGCCCATTGTGGCGGCATCGACGACATGCTGGCTGCTGCGGACCGAAGCCACAAGAACCTCGGTGTCGAAACCATACTGGTCATAGATGGTGACGATTTCCTCGATCAGCCCCATGCCGTCCTGGCCGATATCATCGAGGCGTCCGACAAAAGGCGAGATGAAGGTGGCGCCGGCCTTGGCCGCCAGAAGCGCCTGGCCCGCGGTGAAACAGAGGGTGACATTGACGTCGGTTCCCTCGTCACTCAGCGTGCGGCAGGTGCGAAGCCCGTCTTCGGTCAAGGGCACTTTCACCGTCACATTGTCGGCAAGCTTGGCGAGCTTGCGCCCTTCGGCGATCATGGTCTCGTAATCGGTGGCCGCAACCTCGGCGCTGACCGGGCCGTCGACAAGCGAGCAGATTTCGGAAATCGCCTCTAGGATGTTACGGCCGGACTTGGCGATCAGCGACGGATTGGTTGTGACGCCATCGACGAAACCTGTGTTGATATAGGTCTTGATTTCATTGATGTCGGCGCTGTCGAGGAAAATTTTCATGTCGGGAAACCTGCTCTGAAGGTGTAGGTTGGTAGCGGCGGTGCCGGTGTCCAGAGTGTATCGCAAGCCGCCCGGCAAATCCACCTGCTGGCAAATCCACCCGCCGGACACCCGAGACCTGAGAACCGGCTAGATCATCTAGTGGAGCAAGACAGACCGTGACCCCTGCAACCGACAGCGAATCAGCCGTAGTGACGGTGCGGGTCGCCGTTGCGGTACCGCTCGACCGCACCTTTGACTACAATGCGGCAGGTCATGGCCCGTTGCCGCGCGGCACCATTGTCGGCGTGCCGTTCGGGCCGCGCCAGCTTTACGGCATAGTTCTGGGGCCGGGTGCGGGGGATGTGCCACCGGAGACGCTGAAGGCTGTCTCAGAGGTGACTGCACTGCCACCGCTTGAGCCGCGCTTTGTCGATTTTCTGGAACGTGTAGCAGCCTGGACGATGGCGCCGATCGGCAGTGTGGCGAAAATGGTGCTCAGTCAGCCACAGGCCCTGCAGCCGCCCCCGCAGCGAAAGCTGTTCCGACGGCCGGAGCATCTGCCCGAGGGTGAAAAGCTCACCGCGGCGCGGCAACGGGTGGCGGATATTCTTGGTTTGGCAGGCGCAATGGCCTCGGCCGAGCTGCAGCGCGAGGCCGGTGTCAGCGCCGGTGTCGTCACTGGCATGGAGACAGCCGGCTCGCTGGAAGCGGTCCTTGTCAGTGATGAACTTCCCCCACCGCCGATCCGCGCCGGAGCCGGCCCCGACCTGTCCGAGGACCAGCAGGCCGCGGCAGCCGAGGTTGCGGCGCGTCTTGGCAAGGGGTTCTCGTCCTTCCTGCTAGACGGTGTGACCGGATCGGGAAAGACAGAAGTCTATTTCGATGCAGTGCAGCGCTGCCTTGATGCCGGACGACAGGTCCTGATCCTGCTCCCCGAAATTGCGCTGTCGGCTGCCTGGAAACAGCGCTTCAACGACAGATTCGGCGTCATGCCGGTGGAATGGCATTCCGATGTCGCCCCGACGCGAAAGCGCCGTGCCTGGCGCCATGCCCATACCGGCGCCGCGCAGGTGGTTGTCGGCGCTCGATCCGCCTTGTTCCTGCCTTTTGCAAGGCTGGGGCTGATCGTCGTTGATGAAGAGCATGAGCAGGCTTACAAGCAGGAAGATCAGGTGGTCTATCACGCCCGTGACATGGCGGTGCTGCGGGCGCGGCTCGAACCCTGCCCGGTTGTTCTTGCCACCGCCACACCGTCCCTGGAAAGCTGGGTGAATGCAGGCATGGCGGGGGACCCGCCGCGATATCGCCGGATCGTACTGCCGAAACGAATCGGTCTTGCACAGCTTCCAGAGATCCGCGCCGTCGATTTGCGCCGCACACCGCCGGAGCGTGGCACCTGGCTTGCCCCGCCGCTGGTCGATGCCGTCAACGAGCGGCTGGAGGCCGGCGAGCAGTCGCTGCTGTTCCTGAACCGCCGGGGTTATGCGCCACTGACCCTGTGTGGAAGCTGCGGCCATAAGGTGACATGCCCGAATTGCGACAGCTGGATGGTGACGCATCGGCTGGCGGGCCGCCTGAAATGTCATTATTGCGGCTATGAGGCGCGTCCGCAGCGCGATTGCGCCGAATGTGGCGAGGAAGACAGCATGCAGGCCTGCGGCCCCGGGGTGGAGCGGCTTGCCGAAGAAGTGCTGAACCGCTTTCCCGAAGCCAGATTCGCAGTGTTCTCAAGCGATACCGTGACAACCCCGGCAAGCGCCGAGGCGTTTGTCCGGTCGGTAACCGACGGCGAGGTCGATATCATCATCGGCACGCAGATGGTGGCGAAGGGTCATCACTTTCCCGGCCTGACGCTCGTCGGAATTGTCGATGCCGACCTTGGCCTTGCCGGCGGCGACCTGCGCGCTGCCGAACGGACCTTTGCCATGCTGGCACAGGTCGCAGGCCGCGCCGGGCGGGCGGAACGGCCGGGCCTTGCGATGCTGCAGACTACCGATGCTGAAACACCGGTGATGCAGGCTCTGTTGTCCGGCGATCGTGACAAATTCCTCAAGGCCGAGGCTGAATCCCGCCGGATCGCCGGTATGCCGCCCTTTGCGAGGCTGGCGGCGATCGTGCTTTCGGCAAACGACTCGCAGCGTTTGCACGCGGCGATGCAGGCACTGGCGGCTTTGCGCCCGAATTTTCACGGTGTATCGGTTTACGGACCCAGCATTGCGCCACTCGGCTTTCTTCGCGGCAAGCACCGTGGACGGGCGCTGATTCAGGTCGAGAAGACGGTAGACATACAGGCTGTTATCCAAGGCTGGCTTGCCACCGTAAAGCTGCCTTCGGGGGTGCGTCTGCAAGTCGATATCGATCCCTACAGCTTTGTCTGATCAGATGGCTTGCAAAAGGGGTCGCCAAAGGAACGCTGAAACACATTTTAAACGGCTTCCACGCTTGCCTTTCGGCCACGGGTATGATAGCTCCCACACCGGTACAAATGCTCTGCGCGCCACGGTGGCAGCAGAGCCGAGTATTGTCGAAACATTCTCCTTTTTGATGAGGGCACGTCGTTGAGTTCTAGCGCTAAGGGTCTTGCCGGTCGCTATGCTGGTGCGCTGTACGCGCTGGCAGAGGAAGCTGGCAAAGTCGATGCCGTCGTTGCCGACATGACCGGCCTCGCCGAGCTTGTCTCCGGCAATGACGAGATGAAGACACTCGTCGGGTCTCCGGCCATCTCCTGGACGGTTCAGACAAAGGCCATTACGGCCATTCTGGAAAAGGCTGGCGCCGAGGCGCTGACCGTCCAGTTTGCGGGTACAGTCGCCTCCAACGGCAGGCTCCATGCCCTCACACGTATCATTACCGCCTTTCTTGCCGAACATGCCCGCCGTCGCGGACAGGTATCGGCAGAGGTGATCTCCGCCATCGAGCTTGATGATGCGCGCCGCGCGCGCGTCGAGGCAGCGGTGGCCAAACTTGCCGGCAGCGACAAGCTTTCGCTTTCCATGCATGTGGATCCGTCGCTGATCGGAGGCCTGGTGGTTCGCATCGGGTCGCGAATGATTGACACGTCGGTCAAAACCAAACTGAACCGGCTTGAAACAGCTATGAAGGGTATAGCGTGATGGATATTCGTGCGGCTGAAATCTCAGCAATCCTGAAGGAACAGATCGCCAATTTCGGCAGCGATGCCGAGGTGGCCGAGGTCGGGCGCGTCCTGTCCGTTGGTGACGGCATCGCGCGCGTCCATGGTCTTGACGAAGTGCAGGCCGGTGAAATGGTCGAGTTCGAGAGTGGCGTCAAAGGCATGGCGCTGAACCTCGAGAGCGACAATGTCGGTATCGTGATCTTCGGAGATGACCGCGCCATCAAGGAAGGCGACGTCGTCCGCCGGACAGCCTCGATTGTGGATGCCCCCGTCGGCAAGGGCCTGCTTGGCCGCGTTGTCGACGCGCTTGGCAATCCGATTGACGGCAAGGGGCCGCTGAAGGATGTCACCCGCAACCGGGTTGAGGTGAAGGCGCCAGGCATCATGCCGCGCAAATCGGTTCATGAGCCGATGCAGACCGGCCTGAAGGCCATCGACAGCCTGATCCCGATCGGCCGTGGCCAGCGTGAGCTGATCATCGGTGACCGCCAGACCGGAAAGACAGCGATTGCCGTTGACGCCTTTATCAACCAGAAGCCCGTCAACGAGGCTGCCGGCAAGGATGATGGCAAGAAGCTGTTCTGCATCTATGTTGCCGTTGGCCAGAAGCGTTCGACCGTTGCACAGATTGTCCGCTCCCTTGAAGAGCAGGGTGCGCTGGAATATTCGATCATCGTCGCCGCCACGGCTTCCGACCCGGCGCCGATGCAGTTCCTTGCACCCTACACCGCCTGCACCATGGGCGAGTATTTCCGCGACAACGGCATGCACGCGCTGATCGTGTTCGACGATCTGTCGAAGCAGGCCGTCGCCTATCGTCAGATGTCGCTGCTGCTCCGTCGCCCGCCGGGCCGCGAAGCCTATCCCGGCGACGTCTTCTATCTCCACTCTCGCCTGCTGGAGCGTGCGGCCAAGATGTCGGACGCGAACGGCGGCGGTTCGCTGACCGCGTTGCCGATCATCGAGACGCAGGCGGGCGACGTGTCGGCGTACATCC
>JAKMFG010000181.1 GCA_022425565.1 Alphaproteobacteria bacterium | reverse complement strand
CAACAACATCATCTGGGCCACCGGGTATCGCCAGACCTTTGACTGGTTGGAAGCCGATGTGTTTGACGGCGATGGCAAGCCGCTGCATGACCGCGGTGTGGCGGCTGAGCAGGGGGTCTATTTTCTTGGACTTCCGTGGCTGTCGATGCGCGGGTCTTCTTTCATCTGGGGCGTCTGGGAGGATGCGCGCTACCTTGCATCGCATATCGCCGGCGCCTCCGCACCGGCCCGCGACACCGCCTGAGGCCGCCGCGGATGCCGGATGTAACCACAAGTGAGGTCCTTGTCGATCTGATCGGGTTCCCCACGGTCAGCCGTGATCCCAACCGCCAGCTGATCGACTATTGCGCCGGACTGCTGGGCGATGTCGGTGTGGACAGCCACATCATCGAGAATGACGAAGGGACCAAGGCAAACCTGTTTGCCACCATTGGCCCGGCCGACCGGCCCGGTGTGATGCTATCCGGACATACGGATGTGGTGCCGGTCGACGGTCAGGCCTGGACGAGGCCTGCCTTCGAGGCGACCGAGGAAGATGGCCGTATCTATGGTCGCGGTACAGCGGACATGAAGGGGTTTGTCGCGGCGGCGCTGGTGGCAGCACGGCAGGCGGCCACGATGGAGCTGAAAACGCCGCTTCATCTGGCGCTATCCTATGACGAGGAAATTGGCTGCGTCGGCGTGCGCTCGCTGATCGATATGCTGGCTTCGGCGCCGGTCAGGCCACGAATGTGCATCGTCGGCGAGCCGACCGGCATGCGGGTGGCCACCGGGCACAAGGGAAAGACGGCCATTGAGGCAACCTGTATCGGTGCCGAGGCGCATTCGGCATTGGCCCCCACAGCGGTCAACGCCATTCATCTGGCCTGCGACCTGATCGCCGAAATCCGGACCATTCAGGATGAGCTGGCGGCAAACGGAACACAGGACTATGCCTTTGACGTGCCGTACACGACATTGCATGCGGGCCTGATTCATGGCGGGGTGGCACTGAACATCGTGCCGAACGCCGCCTTTGTGAAATTCGAGATCCGGAATTTGCCGGCCGACGATCCGGATGCCATTCTCGCGCAGCTGAAAGCGTCGCTGGAACCGGCCATCGCAGCGGCACGGGAAAGGGCTCCACAGGCCGATATCATGCTTGAGGTGACCAACAGCTATCCCGGCCTCGATACGGCGCTGGAACAGGATGTGGTTGGTCTTGTGACGTCGCTGACTGGCGGCAATGAGCGGATCAAGGTTGCCTTCGGGACCGAGGGCGGGCTGTTTTCGCGTGACCTCGATATTCCGACGGTTGTGTGCGGCCCCGGCTTCATGGACCAGGGGCACAAGCCGGACGAATTCGTCAGTCTCGACCAGCTCGCATCCTGCGACGCCATGCTGGCGGCGCTGAATGCCCGGCTGGCGGCTGGGCTGTAACGGGTCACGTTGCCAGAGGGACAGGGCTATTCGTCACCCGGAACGCCATAGCTTGGCGCGGCCGATGGGTTCAGCGCGCGGGTAACATAATCATCCATCTGCGGCCTGTAGACATCCCATGCGACAGCGATGTTCTCGATCGGGCAGTCCTCGCTCCAGTCGCAGCGCAGCTCGGCGAGCGGCCAGTCCTGACGGTCGACAAGCAGCATGCCGGCCGAATGCACCGGCCCGGCCTCGCCGCCGGCCGCAAGGGCGCCGCGCATCGCTGTGATCAGCCGGTCGCCAAGATGGCCCTCGCTCGTCAGGAATGCCTCGACCATGGCGCGGGGAATGGTGTCATTGGCCAGCAGGTTGCCGGCTGCCGCCACATCATGGGCTGCATGCTCGGTATGGATGCCAAGCGACTTTCCGCCTGAATGAATGGCCGTGTTTCCGTCCCGGTCAACGATCAGCAGCTGACGGTATTCGACATGTTCCGCCGCGCCGATGACAGCTTCGAGGGCTGCTTCGGCGTCAAGGCCGGCGGCGAGCCGGTCCAATGCCGCCGGACCCAGCCGCGGGTCGGTTACATTCTGGCTTGCGGCCGCGCCGACACCGGCCCGCGCATAGGCGCAGCGTGCCGCCACCGCCGGCGAGGAAGAGGCAACCGCCATACCGAACTGGCCACTCTTCGCGCATCGCGCAACGATCGAGAAGGTCATCCGTCAGTCCCCGTCAGGGATCACGGCGGTGGCGTCGATTTCCACCAGCCACTCCGGCCTTGCGAGCGCTTGCACGACAAGACCCGTGCAGACCGGATGCACGCCCTTGATATATTCGCCCATGGTCCGGTAGATCGCCTCGCGATGCCGGATGTCGGTGATATAGACCACCAGTTTGACGACATGCGCCATCTCGCCCCCGGCTTCGGTTACCAGCTGGCGGATGTTCTGCATCACCTTGTGGGTCTGTTCGGCCGCGTCGTGGCTGTCGATGTTTTTCGCGTCATCCAGGTTCTGGGGGCATTGGCCGCGCATCCACACGGTTTTTCCACCCTGCGTGACGACAGCCTGGCAAAGGTCGTTGTCGAGATTCTGTTCGGGATAAGTGTCACCGGTGTTGAACTTGCGGATGCGGTGATGCGCCATGGGCCTGTCCTCGATTGGTCCTGTGTTTCCTGCCGGTCACTCTGCCCGATGTCCGTTCCGGCGTCCATTCGTCTCGCAAAGCCGGCTCTTTGCAGAATGTGCTCAAATGTCGCAGGGTTGGCAGGCGATTTGCCAGAAGGTCAAAAAATATCTACGATTTCGATTATGACTGGAAGATTTGTTGCAAATTTGCTGGTCGGGCTTCTGACGCTTTGGGCGATTTACTCAATCATTTCGAATTTTGTCGGGGTTACTGTGTATTTCCCGTTCAATTTGGCGGTTGAGCAGGACATTCCCTATCACCGGTGGCAATC
>JAKMFG010000091.1 GCA_022425565.1 Alphaproteobacteria bacterium | reverse complement strand
GCTGAACGGGCCGGGATACTATCTGGCTGAAAGCGTCTTCTCCGCCGAGCAGGTGGCAGAGGCCAACCGCATCATCAACGCCCATTCCAACGAGGCGCAGGCCGCGACCCATTTCCATGGCGAGCATGCCGACAAGATTCATCTCCAGCGCCGTGTCTGGAACCTGCTGAACAAGGGGCAGGTCTTTGTCGACATGGTACAGCACCCGCTGGTGATGAAAGTATTCGGCCCGATCCTCGGCCGCCAGTTCATCCTCGGCTCCTACGCCGCGAACAGGTTGCTTCCGGGTGCGCCGGGACAGGAGCCGCATATCGACTATCCTTACTGGGACCTTCACGACACGGGTGAGTTCCCGGCCGGCATCAATGCCGGGTTCCATATGAATTGCCAGTCGCTGATCAGCCTTCATGAATTCACCGCCGAGAATGGCGCAACGGCTGTGGTGCCCGGGTCGCAGGTCCGTGGGGCCTATCCGTCGAAGGAGGATTTCGCCAAGGAACATATCCAGCTGGCCTGCCCGCCTGGCAGCCTGCTTCTGTTTGTTGGCATGACCTGGCACTGCTCTATGCCGAACAACAGCGCTGGGGAGCGCACCTCTGTGCTCGGACAGTATCTGCCGAAATTCGTCAAGCCGATGGAAGCTCTCGACCAGTCTGTGCACACAGATGTGTTGAATACCGCAACGCCCGAGCTGCGCCAGCTTCTTGGTGTCGATCTTCGGTATCCCGAGCTGCTGGAGGATGCGGATGCGGGCAATGCCGAAGGCCGCAACGCCTGATATCCTGATGATGATCTTCAACCTGCCCGTGAAAGGTATCTCCGCATGAAACTTCGCCTCGGGATGTCTCCCATTTCCTGGTCGAATGATGACCTGCCTCAGCTTGGCGGTGATACACCGCTCGAGGTCTGCCTGTCCGAGACCCGCGAGGCCGGGTTCGTCGGCACCGAAACCGGTGGCAAGTTCCCGAAGGAAGCCGGGGCTCTCTCATCTGTCCTTGCCGAGCATGATCTGGCGCTGGTGTCGGGCTGGTACAGCGGCACGCTGATCAACAACGACCTCGATTCAGAGCTGGAGCGTATTGCCGATCAGCTGGCGCTGTTCAAGGCTGTCGGTGCTTCGGTCATTGTTTATGGCGAGACGTACGAGACGGTCCAGAACCGTCAGGAACGGCCGCTTTCCAGCCGTCCGAAGCTGGATGATTACGACGTCGCCGCCTATGGCCGCCGGCTGACGGCGCTGGCTGAACATTGCGCCGGCGAGGGTGTGCCGCTGACCTTTCACCATCATATGGGAACGGCGGTCGAGACAGAGGCTGAACTCGACGCGGTGATGAATGCCACCGGCGAGGCTGTGGGGCTGCTGCTGGATACAGGACATCTGGTGTTTGCCGGCGGCGACAATGCCTCGGTCATCGCCAGGCATGGAAAGCGGATCAATCATTTCCACACCAAGGATATCCGGCCCGACGTGCTGGCCGGGATCGACCGCAAGGCCGAGAGCTTCCTTGATTGCGTGCTGAAGGGTGTCTTCACCGTGCCGGGCGACGGCATGATCGACTATGACGACATCATGAAGCGGCTGTTTGATACCGGTTATGAAGGTTGGGTCATCATCGAGGCAGAGCAGGATCCGGCCAAGGCCAATCCGCTGGAATACGCCAAGATGGGCTATAACAAGTTGTATCAGGCGCTTTACGATGTGGGATACAGCCTCGCATGACGTTGCCGTCCGAACGCATTGCCGACCATCTTGCCGGACGCCCGATTCTGGTCGTCGGCCGGGCCGGGATGGATATCTACCCCATGCCCGATGGCACCCGTGTCGAGGATGCGCACGAACTGGTGAATGATGTTGGTGGCTCGTCCGGCAACATCGCGGTCAGCATCGCCAAGCAGGGGCATCCGGTCATGCTGCTGAGCGCCGTCTCGAATGACGGGGTTGGCCGCTTTGTCACGCGCTCGCTCGGCGAGTACGGCGTTGACACCCGGCATTGTTTTGTCACAACGGGGCTGGAGCGCACATCGCTTGCCATGGCCGAGACCACATCTGACAGCCCGGATGTCACCATCTATCGCAATGATGCTGCCGACCTGGCGATCACTTCGGCGCATGCCGAGGCGGTGGATGTCGCGGCGCTCGGCGCGATCATCATCACCGGAACGGCGCTGTCGCGTGAACCGTCGCGTAGCGCCTGCGAACGGCTGGTCGAGCTGGCAGGCGATGCAGGCTGCCCGGTAGTTCTGGATATTGATTACCGGGCACAGGCCTGGGCCAGCCCCGACGAGGCGCGCGAGATTCTCGCCGGTATGGCGGGGCGGGTTCAGATGCCGGTCGGCAATGACGAGGAATTCGACCTGATTGCCGGCGGTGGTGGCCGTGCCTTTGCTGGCACGCTGGCCGAGGCTGGCGCGCTGGTGCTCTACAAGATGGGCGAGGGCGGGTGTAATATCCTCGAGGGCGGAGACGAGACCCATATTGGCATTTTCCGCGTCACGGCGCTGAAGCCGTTCGGCTCGGGCGACGCGTTTCTCGGTACAGCCATGGCAACACTTGCCGCCGGACCCGGGATCAGTGCCGCGGTGACGCGCGGCGCGGCCGCGGCTGCCATCGCGGTATCACGGCGCGGTTGTGCGCGGGCCATGCCAACGGACGGTGAAATCGACAGTTTCATGGAAACTCATGCCATGGACAGCACAGAAGCGGCAAC
>JAKMFG010000078.1 GCA_022425565.1 Alphaproteobacteria bacterium | reverse complement strand
GCCGCTTCAGCCGGTGCCTCTTCAACCGGGGCCTCCTCAGCAGCGGCTTCGGCAGCGGCTTCGGCAGCGGCAGCCTCTTCGGCCGCAGCGGCTTCAGCTGCATCCGCTGCGGCTGCAGCTTGCTCGGCCTCGCGCTCGGTGCGCTTCCTGCCAGGTGCCGACTTCTTCGGCTGCTCGCGGATCACCGGAGCCTCGGCAAGACCGGCAGCAGCCAGCATCTTCTGCACACGCTCGGTCGGCTGCGCGCCCTGGCCAAGCCAGTATGTGATGCGCTCTGCTTTCAGCGTCAGGCGCTGGTCGTGGTCTTTCGGCACCATCGGGTTGTAGGTGCCGACCCGCTCGACATAACGGCCGTCACGCGGGGCAGCAGCCTCGGCAACAACAATACGGTAAAACGGGCGCTTCTTGGCGCCGCCGCGGGCAAGTCTGATCTTGAGAGCCATGAATATTCGTCCTTTCGAAGAGAGTTATGGCTGTTTTGACTATTTCTTTTTGCCGGAAGGCTTGCCACCAAGCCCCGGCAGACCGCCGGGAAGCCCGGGCAAACCGCCCTTGCCACCCGGCAAATTTCCCGGAAGGCCGCCGCCGAGACCGCCAAGTCCCGACATGCCGCCACCCGAAGTTCCTCCCGGCATTCCACCCGGCATTCCACCCGGCATTCCACCGGGCATTCCACCCATGCCGCCGCCCATCAGCGCCTTCATCATCGACGCACCGGATTTGCCGCCAAGCTTCTTCATCATCTTGGCCATTTCCTGGTACTGCTTGACGACGCGGTTGACCTCCTGGACCGATGTGCCGGAGCCTGCCGCGATGCGCTTGCGGCGCGAGGCGTTCAACAGCCCGACAGAGCTTCGTTCCTTCTTGGTCATCGACAGGATGATCGCCTCCTGCCGCCGGATCATCGAATCATCGATGCCGGCAGCGGCGATCTGCTTCTGCATTTTTCCAAGCCCGGGGAGCATGCCCATGATGCCGCCGAGGCCACCCATCTTCTGAAGCTGGCGAAGTTGCGAGAGGAAGTCGTTCATGTCGAACTGACCCTTTGCCATGCGTTTGGCAAGGCGTTCGGCTTCCTCCTGCTCGATATTTTCCGCCGCCTTTTCGACAAGGGCGACGACATCGCCCATATCCAGAATGCGGCCAGCCATCCGTGCCGGATCGAATTCCTCCAGCGCGTCCTGCTTTTCGCCGACGCCGACCAGCTTGATCGGGCAGCCGGTGATCTGGCGCATCGACAGCGCGGCACCGCCACGCGCATCACCGTCAAGGCGGGTCAGCACAATGCCGGTGATGTCGACAGCCTCGTTGAAGGCAGTCGCCGTGGTCACGGCGTCCTGACCAGTCATCGCATCGGCGACCAGCAGGACCTCGTGCGGGTTGGTCAGCGCCTTTACCTCACGAAGCTCGGCCATCAGCCCTTCATCAATGGTGACCCGGCCGGCCGTATCGAGGATCAGGACATCAAACCCCTGAAGCTTGGCGGCCTGTAGGGCACGCTTGGCAATCTGCGCTGGTGATTCGCGGTCGGCTTCCGGCAGGACGCCGACCTCGGCCTGTTCGCCAAGAATGCGAAGCTGTTCGCGCGCGGCCGGGCGCGTTACGTCGAGCGAGGCCAGCATGACCTTCTTGCGCTCGCGCGTGCGCAGGCGCAGCGCCAGCTTGCCGGCGGTGGTGGTCTTTCCTGAGCCCTGAAGGCCGGCCATCAGGATGACCGCAGGCGGGTTCACGGCAATATTCAGCGGCGCAGGCTCGCTTCCCAGAACCTCGGTCAGTGCATCATTGACGATCTTGATGACCTGCTGGTCGGGGCGGACCGACTTCAGAACGTCCGAGCCGACGGCCTTCTCACGCACAGTGGCGACGAAACTCTTGACGACAGGAAGCGCGACATCAGCATCAAGCAACGCCAACCGCACCTCGCGAAGCGCGGCATCGACGTCCGATTCCCGGAGCGCGCCGCGCTTGCCAAGGGCGCTGAAAACGTCCTGCAGCTTGTCCTTCAGACTGTCGAACATGGTGCCTCCGGCACTCCCGTTACCTGTCACATTCCAGTATCACGCGCGCCACAAGCGCATCTGTCACCCGTGCTCGAATACTTCAAGGACGGATGGAACCCGTTAAGGTCTGGCAGCCAGTGATGGCGTGATGTGCGAGTGTGTTGCGCTTTTTCGCACTAGTTGTCAAGAATGGGGGATGTTTTTCGTTGCCTCAAAGATCCTGGCCGTCCTGCTGCAACCGCTGAGCCATCCCTACATCCTGCTGCTGGCGGCTTTGGTGATGCGGTTGATGCGGAAGCGGCGGGCCATGCGCATCTTCATCTGGCTTGCGGCGCTGCTGCCGCTGTCCTACGGGGTGCTGCCGGTCTCGACATGGCCGCTTCGTGCGCTGGAAAACAGCTACCCGGTTCCGGTGATCAACCAGCCGCTGGACGGCATCATCGTGCTGGGTGGCCACACCGGGTCCGGTGAGGTCTCCGCTTTGCGCAATCAGGCGCAACAGAACGGCGCGGCCGACAGGCTGACGAAAGGCCTGATGCTGCATCGCCAGAACCCGGACAGTCTGCTTGTTTTTTCCGGTTTCAGCGGACAGATCAACCCGAAAGGCTGGAACGAGGCCGAGATCATCAGGCGCCTCCTTGGCGAGCTTGGCGTTGAAAAACGCGGCATCACCTTTGAGCTCACGAGCCGCAACACCTGGGAAAACGCGGTCAATACTCTTGAAGTCGCGGTACCACAAGCCGGGTCACGCTGGGTGCTCGTGACATCCGCATCGCAAATGCCGCGCGCCATGGGGGCGTTCGAAGCCGCCGGCTGGGACGGCATCACCGCCTACCCTACCGATTACCTTACAACGCCGGAATCCACTGGTCTGTTCAACTTGCCTACAGGGTTCCACTTCGTTGGCAGCGCCCTTCACGAATATGTGGGTTCGTTCGTCTACTGGCTGACCGGACGCAGCAGCCGACCGTTCGGCTAGCGCCGCTGCGGGACCCCTGGTTCAGGCGCCGGTGTCCGGAACACCTGCAAGGGCGTTGGCAAAATCACGCGCCTCAAAAGGCTGGAGATCGTCGGCCCCTTCACCCACACCAACAGCATGCACCGGCAGGCCAAAGGTATCGGCCAGCGTGATGACGACACCGCCCTTGGCCGAACCGTCAAGCTTGGTGACGATCAGTCCGCTCACATCCGCGACCTCCTTGAAGGCGCTGACCTGTGAGATCGCGTTCTGACCGACCGTGCCGTCGAGAACAATCACCGAATCATGAGGCGCACTGTCATCAAGCTTGCGGATCACACGGACAATCTTGGCAAGCTCGTCCATCAACTCGCTGCGATTCTGCAGCCGGCCGGCGGTATCGATGATCAACACGTCCGTGCCCTGCGCGCTTGCCCTTTCCATTGCCTGATAGGCCAGCGCAGCCGCATCGCCGCCCTGGTCGCCGGCCACAACCTCGGTGCCGGTGCGCTCCCCCCAGACAAGAAGCTGTTCGATGGCGGCGGCACGGAAGGTGTCGCCAGCGGCCAGCATCACGCTCTTGCCCTGCTGGCGCCATTGCTGTGCCAGCTTGCCGGCGGTGGTCGTCTTGCCGGACCCGTTGACCCCGACCAGAAGCACGACATGCGGACGCTTCGCCGGATCGATTTCCAGCGGCATCGCCACCGGGTCGAGAATTTCGGTAATGCCGTCGGCCAGCGCGGCAGCCAGCGCCGGTGCGGTGACCTCGCCATCGAACTTGTGACGACGCACACCTTCGGCAAGACGTGCAGCGACCCTGGTTCCCAGATCAGCCGCAATCAGCGCATCCTCGACCTCCTCGATCGAGGCCGCGTCGATGGCCGAACGCCCCAGAAGCGAGGACAGCGACGCCGTCACCTTGGCGCTTGTCTTGCTGAGGCCGGATGTAAGTTTCTTCAGCCAACTCATGCCCGATCTCCACTGACTTTGCCCTGTGCAACCACAGCCCGTGCCATGTTGTCACCTGTCACCGTCAGAACCGATCCCTCGTGACCGGTGACCGTCACATCGACAAGCGTACCCGGTTCCAGGAAATCTCCTGCAAGCTTCATCTTGGCATAATTCCGGCCATGACCTGTGTTCCCGGATTCAACCAGCATCTGGTCACGGCTTCCCACGGCATTGCCCAAAAATCTCTCCAGCCGCTCATTGCCGAGCTTTCTGAGGGATTCGGCCCGTGCCTTAATCAGATTTCCAGCAAGCTGGGGCATGCGCGCTGCCGGTGTGCCTTCGCGCGGCGAATAGGGAAAGACGTGCAGATAGGTCAGGCCGGCACGCTCGATCATGTGGCGGGTGGCGCCATGCGCCGCCTCGTCCTCGGTCGGGAAACCGGCGATCAGGTCGGCCCCGAACACGACATCCGGGCGGCGATGCCGCGCCTCGTCACAGAACCGCACGAGATCGCGCGCCAGATGCCGGCGTTTCATCCGCTTCAGGATGGTGTCGTCCCCGTGCTGCGCGGACAAGTGAAGATGCGGCATCAGCCGATCTTCACGTGCCAAAACATCCATGAGGCGCGCGTCAGGCTCCGCCGGATCGATCGATGACAGGCGCAGGCGGCGCAGGCCGGGAAGCTCGGCAAGAAGCATCGCAACCAGATCACCAAGGCGCGGGCGCCCGGGCAGATCACTGCCCCAGGAAGTGATATCGACCCCGGTCAACACAATCTCGGCAACGCCGCCATCGACAAGACGTGCCGCCGCATCGACGATCTGGCGCGCACCAGCGGACCGGTTGTTGCCGCGGCCATAGGGAATGATGCAGAAGGTGCATCGGTGGTCGCATCCCTGCTGTACCTGAAGAAAGCCTCGCGTGTGTCCGGAAAAGGCATCCAGCATATGGGTCGCGGTTTCGCGTATCTGCATCACATCGCTGACAATCACCGGCTCGTCGCCCTTGGCCAGCGCCTGCCAGGCAGGCGCTGTCAGCTTGTCGTGATTGCCGACCACATGGTCGACCTCGGGCATCGCATCCCACTGGTCGGGAGCGATCTGCGCGGCGCATCCGGTGACGACGATTCGGGCATCGGGGTTTTCGCGGCGCGCGCGGCGAATGGCCTGACGGGCCTGGCGCTCGGCCTCAGCCGTCACCGCGCAGGTATTGAAGATGATTGCGTCATTCAAGCCGGCACTGGAAGCCTGATCACGAACAACCTCGGATTCCCAGATATTCAGCCGGCAGCCGAATGTCTCGATGCGCGGTGCGTTACGGCCTGACATCACCGGCCTCCAGCAGTCCGGCAAGCCCGGCGGACAGGCTGCCCTCGCAGACATAGGCCACCGGGCCGGTCATGGTCACATGAGTGGTCTCGCGATCCCAGTCGATGGTCACCGCCCCGCCATCCATGACGATGCGGTTCGAATCAGCCCCGAACCCTCGCCGCGCCGCCGCGACCCCTACAGCACAGGCGCCGCTGCCGCAGGCCATTGTGATGCCGACACCGCGCTCCCAGACACGCATCCGGAACGACCCGTTATCCATGCGGCTGACAACCGACAGATTCACCCGGTCTGGAAACAGCGGCGATGTCTCGGCTATCGGCCCGAGACGCGGCAAATCCACAGCTTCGGCATCATCGACAAAGACGACGGCGTGCGGATTGCCAAGCGAATGACAGACCGCATCACCGAGACTGTCGATGCCGAGCGGCACGGCAAGCGTGTCAGCCTCATGGGCCAGCGGCACATCGGCCCAGCCTGTCGCCACCGGACCCATATCGACCGAAATATCAGACCCTGCCCGCCAGGCGCGAAGATCGGCGCCATCGGTCTCGATTGTCAGCGGGCGGTCGGTTCCGGGCGCCATGACGAAGTCGGCAACGCATCTCGTGCCGTTGCCGCAGGCCCCCGAGGGCGAGCCGTCATGGTTCAGAATATCCATGCGGATGTCGGCACGGTCGGACGGGCGGATCACAAGGATCTGGTCGCACCCGATCCCCGTCCTGCGGTCGGCAAGCGCACGCGCCGCCGTCTCGGACACCGTCGCGGGTCCGCCTTCGCGCCAGTCGAAAATGATGAAATCATTTCCAAGGCCATGCATTTTCAAAAAATCCGTCATGGCCTGCCTAATACGCCAAAAGCCGGTAAATGAAAAGAAGGCGCAAGGCTGTGCCGTGCCGACATGGCTCAGGACAGCTCGATCACCATCGGTACATGGTCAGAGGGTTTTTCGGCACTGCGAAGCGCCCTTTCGATGCTCACCGATCCCACGCGACCGGCCAGATCGGGGCTTGTCCAGACATGGTCGAGCCGCCGGCCGCGGTTGCTGGCCGCCCAGTCGCGGGCGCGGTAGGACCACCAGGAATACAGCACCTCATCGGGCCCGAAATGGCTGCGCACGACATCTTCCCAGCCGCCCTCGTCGATCAGGCGGAGAAGCGCCTCGCGCTCGACCGGAGTGTGGCTGACGACCTTGTGCAGTTGCTTTGTCGACCAGACATCCTCGGCAAGTGGAGCGATGTTGAGATCACCGACAAGGATAGATGCCTGTGGCGGGTTCGCGGTGAAATGCGCCGTCATTTCAGCCACAAAATCCATCTTGTGGCCGAATTTGGGGTTTTCATCCCGATCGGGCACATCACCGCCGGCCGGCACATAGAAATTATGCACCCGCGGCCCGCCATCGATGACCGCCGAGATATGGCGGC
>JAKMFG010000055.1 GCA_022425565.1 Alphaproteobacteria bacterium | reverse complement strand
GCCCTGGGCGGCTCCACGACCTGTTTGTCTCGGTCGAGGGCATGACCCCGGGCGAGTATGCGCGCGGCGGCGCCGGGCTCGCCATCCGTTATGGTCATGCCGACAGCCTGTTCGGCCGGCTCTTCATCGCCTCGACCCCGCGTGGCATCTGCCATATGGCCTTTGATGACGAGGGTTAAGAGCGGGGCGCCGGGGATAAGGGGCCCGGGGGCGAACGGTTGCGCCGCATGTTCCCGGCAGCCGACATCATGCCGGGCGATGCCGCGCTTCATGACGATGCGGCGGCGGCTCTGGCCGGCGCCATGTCCGGCGACTGGTCGGGGATCGAGCCGGTACGCCTGCATCTTCGCGGCAGCCCGTTTCAGATCAAGGTATGGGAGGCGCTTCTGCGAATTCCGCCGGCGGCGCTGGCAAGTTATGGCGATGTGGCCAGCTCGATCGGCCGGCCGGATGCTTCGCGCGCCGTGGCCGGGGCCATTGGCGCCAATCCGGTGGCGGTGCTGATCCCCTGCCACCGGGTGATCCGCACCAGCGGTCATCCCGGCGGCTACGCCTGGGGCGTTGCCCGCAAGCAGGCGCTGATCGGGTGCGAAGCCGCCTCACGTGATCTGATGGTAACGGGATAAGGCGGCATGATCCGTCACGAGGCCATCGATGATGACGATCTGCGCCATCTGATCGTCGCCGGCCATATCCGCTTTGGTGGCAACAGGCGCCTGCGAATCTATGGCAGGCTCGACTGTCCGTCGGGAAAGAGGATGAAACGGACGTCTCGCGTTTTCTTCGGTGATGCGGCCGAAGCACAGGAGGCAGGCTTCCGTCCCTGCGGCCATTGCCTTCGCGATGACTATGCGCGCTGGAAAGGTCAGGCCACCGACGCGGCATCTGGCAATCGCCGGTAAAATGGGCCATAAAGATGCCCGTGTGGTCCCGTAGCTCATCAGGATAGAGCGACAGATTCCTAATCTGTAGGTAGGGGGTTCGAGTCCCTCCGGGATCACCATTTCCCGTAAATTAACCGTCGCCCGTCATGCCTGTTTTACCTCGGCTCTTGAAGGCTTGCGTCTGAAAGCGGTATACCAAATACTGAAAACAGAGTTTGGGTATCGGGGGGACGTCACATGATTACGATCAAATCCATCCGCACACGCGTCTGGAACTGGAAGGGGCCGACCGTCCCGCCCACCGGCAATTTCTGCACGAATGCGTCAGACGCGCTGGGCATACGCGGCGACGCGATGCAGTCATTCCGGTTCCACCAGTGGCTGACCTGCGAGGTGGAGACCACCGACGGCACCATCGGCATCGGCAATGCGGCGCTCGCGCCCTCGCTTGTGAAAAAGGCCATCGATGAATATTACGCGCCGATGGTGATTGGCGAGGATCCGTTCGACTATGCCTGGATCTGGGAGAAGATGTACCGTCGCACCCATGCCTGGGGTCGCAAGGGCGTCGGCATGACGGCGATCTCCGCCATCGACATCGCCATCTGGGACCTGATGGGCAAACTTGCCGGCAAGCCTGTCTTCAAGCTCCTCGGCGGACGCACCAAGGAAAAGATCCCCTGCTATTATTCCAAGCTCTATGCCGGCCCGATCGACAGCATGCAGGCCGAGGCCGAGGAAGCCATGAAGAAGGGCTATGTCGGGTTCAAGACGCGATTTGGATACGGGCCGCGCGACGGTATGGCGGGTATGCGCGAGAACCTGAAGCGGGTCGAGGCGGTGCGCGAGGCTATCGGCTGGGAGCGTGACCTGATGCTCGAGGCCTATATGGGCTGGAACCTCGATTATACGAAACGGATGATCCCGAAGCTGGAGAAGTTCGAGCCGCGCTGGCTGGAAGAGCCGGTGATTGCCGATGATCTTCGTGGCTATGCCGAGCTGAACCGCGGGCCGATCCCGATCTCTGGTGGCGAGCATGAATATTCGCTTCTTGGCTGTGCGCAGCTTCTCCAGGAGAAGGCCGTCTCGGTCCTGCAATATGACACCAACCGGGTCGGCGGCATCACCGCGGCACAGAAAATCAACGCCGTCGCCGAGGCGCATCAGATACCGGTGATTCCGCATGCCGGCCAGATGCATAACTACCATCTGACCATGGCCAATATGAATTGCCCGATCGCGGAATATTTCCCGGTCTTCGATGTCGAGGTCGGGAACGAGCTGTTCTATTACATCTTTGAAGGTGATCCCGATGCCGATGATGACGGCTTCCTGCAGCTGGATGACAATCTGCCTGGCCTCGGCATAACCATCACCGACAAGCATCTCGAACATTTCGAGATCGAGGAATAGGCGGATGCCGGCCACACCGCGAGGAACATTGCGGTGAGCGGTGCTGGCGGGAATGCGGCCGAGGATGGCCAGGTCAACCTGCCGGTCGGCGTCAGCGTCGCGGTTGGAGAGATCGCAATCATGGTTGCGGTCTCGGTGCTGGTGAAGCTGGTCTCGGCCGATATCGACACCGTCACCGTCCTGCTGTTCAGATATCTCCTGTGCCTGCCATTGCTGGTGGGAACGGCAATCTGGCAACGCGGCGGCAAGGCGCTTTCCATCACAGCACCGAAAACACTGGCCATCCGCATCGTCACCGGACTGATCAGCCTTGCCTGTTTCTATGCCGCGCTCGACCTGATGGCGCTGTCGCTTGTGACCGTGCTGTTCCAGACGCTCACGCTGTTCGTCACCTTCCTTGCGCCGCTGCTTCTTGGCGAGAGGGTGGGCTGGCGCCGCTGGTCGGCTGTCATCGTCGGGTTTGGCGGGACAATGCTGCTGCTGAACCCGTCGGCCGCTGCGGGATGGACCATGGCCGGGCTGCTGTTCGGGCTCGGCGCACCCTTTTTCGGGGCGATGATGATGATCTCGCTTCGCAAGCTCGGTCGGCGGGACAGCCCGGCAACCACCGCCGTCTGGCACAATGGCTGCGGCGCGCTGATTTTTGCCGGCATCGTGGTGGTGACCGGCGCACGAATGCCATCGACCAGCACCGACCTTGCCATACTGGTTGCCGTCGGCGTGCTGTCGAGCTTCCAGCAGTTCGGCCTCGCCCTCAGCCACAAGCTGGTGCCGGCAAGCATCCTGGCGCCGCTGCATTACCTGTCGATCCCGATGGGGATTGCCGCCGGAATTCTGATGTTTGGTGAGGTGCTGACGGCCGAGATCATCATCGGAAGCACGATCATCATCGCCTCCTCGATCTTCATTCTCAGGCGCGAGCGGCAGATACGGTCCGCCGCCGGCTCCTGATCAGGCGAACAGGTCCGTGTGGGTCTTGCGAAGCTCGGCCTTCTGAACCTTGCCCATGCTGTTGCGTGGCAGGGCGTCGGTGAAGAGAACAGCTTTCGGCTGCTTGAATTTCGCCAGCTGTCCGGCAAGCGCGGCCTCGACCATGGCGGCTTCCAGCCCCTTGTCCTCGCGCACCACGACGGCCACCACGGCCTCGCCGAAGTCACGATGCGGCACGCCGATGACGGCGCTTTCCAGGACTCCCTCGATATCGTCGATCATGCCTTCCACTTCCTTGGGATAGACATTCAGCCCGCCGGAAATGATCAGGTCCTTGTCGCGGCCGACAATGCTGATATAGCCGTCGGCATCACGCACCGCCATGTCGCCGGTGATGAAGAAGCCGTCCTCGTGAAAAGATTCGGCTGTCTTTTCCGGCATTTCCCAATAGCCGAGAAAGACATTGTCGCCGCGTTGCTCGATGATGCCGATCTCGCCATCGGGCAGCGGTGTGCCGGTCTTCGCATCGGCAATCCGGATTTCCACGCCGGGAAGCGCAAACCCGACGGTGCCGGCGCGGCGGTCGCCCTCGAACGGGTTCGAGGTGCTCATGTTGGTTTCGGTCATACCGTAGCGCTCGAGGATCGCCATGCCCGTCAGCTCCTCGAACTGGCGATGCGTCTCTGCCAGCAGCGGGGCCGACCCGGAAATGAACAGCCGCATATGCGACGAGGCTTTGGCGGTGAACCCCTCATGGTCCAGAAGCCGGGTGTAGAATGTCGGCACACCCATCATCGAGGTGGCTTTCGGCATCCATTCCAGCGCGACATCGGCTGAGAATTTCGGCAGGAAGATCATCGACCCGCCGACCATCGCCAGCAGGTTGCTGGCCACGAACAGCCCGTGCGTGTGATAGATGGGCAGCATGTGAAGCAGCGTGTCATCGGCGGTGAAGCGCCAGTATTTACGAAGCACCTCGGCGTTTGAGCGCAGGTTCCGGTGGCAGAGCTTGGCGCCCTTGGATCGGCCGGTGGTGCCGGAGGTATAGAGAATGGCGGCAAGGTCTTCCGATCCGCGCGGCACTGCCGTGAACGGGCCCTCATGCTGCATCGCGGCCTTGGACAGGCTGCCGCTCTCATCGCCGTCAAGTGTCATCAGGACAGCGCCGATCCGTGCGGCTATGGGGGTAATGGCCTCTGCCGCGGCGCTTGATGTCACGACAATTCGCGGCTTTGCGTCCCCAAGGAAATAGTCCAGCTCGGCCGGGGTATAGCCGGTATTGAGCGGCAGATAGACCCCGCCCGCCTTGACCGTCGCCGCATAGAGGGCGAACAGCAGCACCGACTTGTCGGCCTGCACCGCCACCCGGTCTCCGGGGGCAAGTCCCTGCGCCACGAGCATCGCGGCAATCCTGTCGGTCAGCGCCGTGAATTCGGCAAAGCTGATTTCCCTGTCCGCTGTGTAGAGGAAGGTCTTGGTGCTGTCGGCATGGGGCGCGAACACGCCGTCATAGAGGTGGTTGCTCATCGGGGATACGGGTCCAGATATGTCAGAAATTCAGCTCAGGTCGAAACGGTGATAAAGCTCGGCGGGCGCCTCATGCAATGCCATTTCGGCGCGGATCGCGTCGCAGATGGCGGCTTCGGCTTCGGGGTTCTCGCACGGCGACATCTGCCGCGGGTCGGAAGCCAGATCATACAGCACGGTGTGCGCATCTGCAAAGCCGCCCTGACGGGGCGAGCGTTTGGCATCGGCCCGTGCCGGCAGGCGCAGCACCGGCGCGCCGCGGGTAAAGTCAAAGCCGCGATGCAATGTGGCGGGCGCCAGTTCCTCGATGGTGAACAGGCTGCGGTTATGGGCCGGCATCAGCGTATATTCGAACAGTGCCGCACCTTCCATATCGGCCGGATAGCGGAAATAGCTATACCGCCCGTCTGTGGCATTTATGGCACCACCAAAAATGCCGTAGAGCGCGATGTCCCGTACCTTGTCCACTTGCCCGTCGAGAAGCGGCAGAAGCGATTTGCCGAGGACATGCGGCCCTGGTGCCTCGCCATGAAGCGCCAGCAGGGTCGGCATCAGGTCGGTCGTCTGGGTCAGTGCCGAAACCCGCTGGCCGCCGCCGGCCGTCAGTTCCGGATGCCAGATCATCAGCGGGATATGCGCCACCTCGTTATAGAAGGGCATGCGGTTCTTCGCCCACCAGTCATGTTCCGAGAGCAGGAACCCGTGATCCGTTGTCATCACGATGGCTGTGTCGTTCCAGCCATCATGTTCGTCCAGATGGTCGAGGATGCGCCCGAGCTGTGCATCGCACAGCCGCACCAGCGCTGCATAATTGGCGCGAAGCTCGGCCACTTCCTCTGGCGTCTCGTCGACGGTCTTGTAGCGCGGCCAGTCCAGTACCGGCCCCTCATAGCCGGTATCGCCGTCACGGTAGCCGTCTGGTGCATGAAAAGGCTCATGCGGGTCGAAGGTTTCCATCTGCAGCATCCAGTCGTCCGCGCTGGCATTCTCGGTCATGAACTGCAGGGCGGAATCGACACATCGCACCACCGGAAAATCACCCTCGCCCTTCACCCTCGTGCGGTTGATCATGCCCTGCAGTCGGTGGCCGTTACGGTGATCCTCGAACTGAAGCGGGTGATATTGCTGGCGAAAGCGGTCGATCGGCGGCTGTACCATCGCTGCCCATGGGTCCGATTCCTGGCCACGGATAAAATCCCAGCTCGAATAGCGGGTGTGGTAGGTGGCGCCGCCATCCTCGAAATAATGATAATGATCGGACACCAGGTGACAGTAGGTTCCGGATGATTTCAGCTGCGCGGCAAAACTGTCGTCGAATGGCTCGAGCGGGCCCCAGCTGCGGTGCAGAAAGTTCAGCCGGCCGGTCTGCATGTCGCGCCGTGCCGGCATGCAGGGAAGAGAGCCCGCAAAATGATTGTCGAACACGGCCGACCGCGATGCCAACCTGTCGAAATTTGGTGTCGGGATGTTTCCACCATAGGCCCCGAGGGCCGACCGGTTGAGGCTGTCAAAGAGAATGAAAAGCGTTTTCATCAGTGTTGCGTCCGGTTGGTCGTCCGACCTGAAGTTTTGAATTGACTTCAAAAAACTGATCGTCCTTTAATTTGGTATACAATTTTTTTGCCCAAGTCGAGGGCGCCGGAAAGCTGCCGGTAGTCAGCGAAGCAAGGTCGATCATGCCGTTTGAGCCAGCCAGTGATATTC
Source organism: Alphaproteobacteria bacterium (assembly GCA_022425565.1). Taxonomy (GTDB): domain Bacteria; phylum Pseudomonadota; class Alphaproteobacteria; order Puniceispirillales; family Puniceispirillaceae; genus UBA8309. The sequence goes on along the minus strand of JAKMFG010000055.1, from coordinate 3,720 downwards.
TCTCCGATTACACCGTTCTTGACCTGACACGGGTGCGTTCCGGTCCCACCTGTGTACGTCAGCTTGCGGACTGGGGTGCGAATGTCATCAAGATCGAGAATCCCGACAAGGCCGGGTCCGACATGGGTGGCTCGCGCGAGGGTTCCGACTTCCAGAATCTGCATCGTAACAAGCGCTCGATAGTGCTGAACCTCAAGGATCCGGCGGGTGTCGCGATCTTCAAGAAGATGGCAGAGACCGCTGATGTGGTGGTTGAGAATTATCGCCCGGATGTGAAGTTCCGCCTTGGCATTGATTACGAGACACTGAGCGCGGCGAACCCGCGGCTTGTCTATGCGTCGATCTCCGGCTTTGGCCAGGATGGTCCGCTGGCGGGCCGCCCCGGCTTTGACCAGATTGCTCAGGGCATGGGTGGGCTGATGTCGATCACCGGCGCGCCGGATGAAGGTCCGATGCGGGTCGGCATTCCGATTGCTGACCTGACAGCCGGTGGTTTTGCCGCGCAGGGTGTGCTGCTGGCACTTCTCGGGCGCGAAAAGACCGGCAAGGGCCAATGGGTACAGACATCACTGCTGCAGGCGCAGATTGCGATGCTGGATTTCCAGGCCGCTCGCTGGCTGATGGATGGCAATGTGCCAAAGCAGGCAGGCAACGACCACCCGACCTCGATCCCGACCGGTGTCTTCGTCACTTCGGACGGTTTCATCAACATCGCCTGTGCAGGCCAGCACATCTGGCTCCGCCTCAAGGACGAGCTTGCCGACGAGCGGATGGATCACGAGGATTACGCCGACCAGCCGTCACGTAGCAAAAACCGCAAGCCGCTGAATGCCATTATCAACGAGAATACCTCGCAGAAGAACACGTCCTACTGGGTCGAACGATTCGCCGAAATCGGTGTTCCCTGTGGTGAGATCAACAACATCCAGCAGGTGTTCGAGAGCCCGCAGGTGCAGCATCTCGGCATGGCCCGCGATGTGGTCAGCCAGGAACGCGGTCCGGCACAGATCGTCGGTCAGCCGATCAAGATGAGCAGCTCGTCATCCGACATCCGCAGGCCGCCGCCGACCAAGGGCCAGCACACTGGAGAAATCCTCGCCGAATTCGGCTATACCGAGGCGGAAATCGCCGACTTTGCAGCAAGAGACGTAACATGAAATTTGACCAGCTGACCGCACATGCCGAGGGCAAGCTACTCACCGGCATCGTCGACCGTGTCGGGCATGTGGTGATCAACAACCCCGAGCGGCATAATGCCATTTCGCTCGCCATGTACCAGGCCGGCGCGGCTGAGGTGAGCCGCATGGCGGCCGATCCCGAAGCTCGGCTTCTTGTCGTGCGTGGTGCCGGCGGCAAGGCCTTTGCGTCTGGCGCGGACATCTCGAAATTCGAGAAGGAGCGGGCAAGCGCCGAGGATGTGAGTAAATATTCCGAAGCCAGCAAGGCCTTCTATGATTCCGTGTTCCATTTCCCGAAGCCGACCATCGCCATGATTCAGGGATACTGCATCGGCGGTGGCATGGGACTGGCTGTCGCCTGCGACTTGCGCGTCTGCGAGGACAAGAGCCGGTTTGCCATTCCGGCCGCAAAGCTCGGGCTTGGCTATGGCTATGAGGGTATCCGCCGGCTGGCGAATCTTGTGGGGCCGGCCATGGTCAAGGAAATCTTCTTTACCGCGCGGCAGTTCAGCGCCGGCGAGGCTCAGGAGATGGGTCTCGTGAACCGGGTGCTGCCGCCGCACATGCTGGCGCCCTATGTTGATGATTACGCCAAACGGATTTCCGAGAATGCGCCGATGACGATCGAATCGGTGAAGGCGATTGTGCAGGCCATTCAGGATGATGAATCGGCGCGCGATCTGGATGCGCTCAACGCGATGGTCAAGGCCTGCTTTGCAAGCCAGGACTATATCGAAGGCCGGCGCGCCTTCATGGAAAAGCGGAAACCCGATTTTACCGGAAGCTGATACCGGCGGCACCATGTCGCCAGATGAGGGGGAACATATGGCCGGCAAGACACTGAAACAGCGCATCGGGATTGATCTCGGGCGGCGCCTGCCGCTTGAGGACGGGATCCGCTGGGCGGCGGAAAATGATGTCTGCGTGATTGATGCGCAGACCGACATCGCGCCCAATGCTCTGGAGACCTTCGACGATGCGCGCTGTGCCGGTGTTCGTGAGCTTCTTGAAGGTAGCGGTATCGATTTTGGCCTCCATACCCTGTCGGGCGTGAATGTTGCCGAGATTTCACCCTTCTGCCGTGATGCGGTCGATGCCTATATGAAGGCCTATATCGATCTTGCGCCGAAGCTGGGTGCGAAATGGATCGTTGTTCATGGCGGCTATCACTTCACGGCCTGCAGGACAATCAGGATGCAGGCTGCCATCGACCGGTTGAAGCGGGTGGCGGACTATGCTGCCAAACACGATGTGCTGCTGCTACTGGAGAATCTCAACTGGGAACCCGTTCTCGCCGAGGTAAACTATATGCCGGTCACGCCGGCGGAATGCATGCATTTCTTCCGCGAGATCGACAACCCGGCACTGCGCTGGTCGTTCACCGCGAACCACGCACATTTCCTTCCCGGCGTCGGGATCGATAAATTCGTCGACGCCATGGATTTCAGCCTCTGCCGCGAGGTACGGCTTGCCGACAATAACGGTTCTTATGAAATCCATCAGAAGCCGGGCGAAGGGACAATCGATTTCGGTGCCATGTTCAAGAAAATCGAGGGCACGGGCTATACCGGCCATTATAGCAACGGGTTCGGCAGCATCGACGACATGCTGGCCGGTCGTGATTATATGGTCGAGCGGGCCATCGAGGCTGGTGTGAAGGTCGACTAGACCTGAAGTGGGCGACGGCCGCCGGGTCTTGTGACAGCCAGGTCTCGTGACAGCCGGGTCTGCGCTTCACAGCATTAGGTGATTGCAGGTTGGAGATAGGACACTTTGCTGATTGTTATGCCGATTTTTTTGGTATACCGTATTTGAAACGGCGCAAAAAAGCGCTGCGAAATGGGTTCCCGGCATAGCCAGCCTCATGGCGGTCGCCGCGGTGTCCTGACAGCCGAATCCGGATCAATCCGGCGAGGCACATAAAGAAGAAATCTGAAGCAAACTTCTGGGAGGAAACAATGCTCAGCACCAAGAAAATTCTGTCAGTCGGCGTCGGCATTGCGTCGATGGCCGGCGTCATGGCGATGTCCACGGCTCCTGTCGTGGCCGCCGAAGGTACAATTGAAGTTGTGACCCATGCCGGTGCCGGTGGTGGTACCGACGTGAACTCGCGGATGATGATGATCCGGACACGTCGTCACCTGAAGCAGGACATGGTCGTCGTCAACAAGCGTGGTGGCGGCGGTGCTGCTGCGATGCAGTATTTCAATAGCCGTCCTGCCGATGGCAACACTATCCTGACCTTCACCGTCGGCCACGCCATCACCATGGCAAAGGGCAAGACCGACCTGACCGTCGATGACATGGCCCCGATTGCACGCGGCACCAACGACCCGCAGATCCTGATGGTCAACTGCAAGACCAGCCCCTACAAGACTCCAGAAGAGTTTGTAGCCGGTATGAAGAACGGTGATGCGATGAAGTTTGGCGGCACCTCGTCAGGCACCATCGACCACCTGACTGTCTTCCTCTGGGCCAAGCGCCTTGGTGTCGATATGCCGACCTACATTCCGTTCGGTGGTGGCGGTGAGCTGGCAACCCA
>JAKMFG010000041.1 GCA_022425565.1 Alphaproteobacteria bacterium | reverse complement strand
CTTGTCGGCTGTTTCGGTGCTCAGGGACCGGCGCTGACTCAGCTTGACGTCTTCTTCGGAGACCAGCGATGTCAGCTTGCCCGTCCGTGCCATGACCTAATGTCCCCAGCGCAGCACAATCGGATCGAGAGGCCGCATCAGGCCAAGAAGCTCTTCCCTTGTCGGGGCGGGAAGCGGGTCGATAGGATGGCGGCAGAAATCTGATTTGATCACCCCGCCCTCGACCATCGCCGCCTTGGCGGCGCGGAAGCCACATTGCCTGTTCTCGTGATTGATCACCGGCAGCACGCGTGTATAGAGGGCAACTGCGGCGTCGCGGTCACCTGCCGCATGTGCGGTGATCACCGGGCGGATCAGGTCGGGGATCAGTCCCGAGGTCATCGATCCGGTGGCTCCCGCGTCGAGATCGGCAAGAAGCGTGATCGCCTCCTCGCCGTCGAATGGTCCCTCGATGGCGTCACCGCCGGCTTCAAGAAGTGCCCGCATCTTTGTTGCGACACCGGCTGACTCGATCTTGAACAGTTTCACCATCTCGATTTCTGTGGCCATGCGCGCCAGCAGCGGCACCGGCAGCTCGACGCCGGATAGCGGCGCATCCTGAATCATGATCGGAATGCCCACCTCGCCGACATGTGCAAACTGCTCGAAGGTCTGCTGCGCATTTCCTTTCAGCAGGGCGCCGTGATAGGGGGCCATCATCATTACGATGGCCGCGCCAAGTTCCTTGGCCCCGCGGGCGCGGGCGACGGCTATGTCGGTGGCGAAATGGCTGATCGTCACGATTACTGGAATGCGGCCGTCGACATGATCCAGGCACAGCCGTGTCAGATGCGCCCGTTCGGCATCGGAAATCAGGAACTGTTCAGAGAAATTCGCCAGAATGCAGATGCCGTCACAGCCCTGATCGATCATACAGTCGATCACCCGCCGCATGCCGTCGTCATCGACGGCACCCGTTTCTGTGAAAGGGGTCGGCGCTACCGGCCAGATACCGGAATAGGGACGGGCGGTCATGGGTTGGTCGTGCTCCTCGGTCCGGTGCCTCAGGGGGCGATATAGCTTGTCTTGACGGTGGTGTAGAACTCGCGGGCATAGCTTCCCTGCTCGCGTGGGCCATAGCTGGACCCCTTGCGGCCACCGAACGGCACATGATAGTCGACGCCGGCTGTCGGCAGGTTGACCATCACCATGCCGGCCTTGGCATTGCGACGGAAATCCGTGGCGATTTTCAGCGAGGTGGTGCAGATGCCGGACGACAGGCCGAATTCGGTGTCGTTGGCGACGGCCAGCGCCTCGTCATAATCGGCGACCTTTATGACCGAGGCCATGGGGCCGAAGATTTCTTCGCGCGAGACGCGCATCTGGTTGCTGGCACCGGCAAAGATGGCCGGATGCATGAAAAAGCCATTGCCATTGCCGAGGCCACCGCCGCGAACATCGCATCCCTCGGTTGCTGCAAGCGCCAGATATTCGAGATTCTGGTCAAGCTGTCCCTGATCGACGACAGGACCGATCTGGGTCTTCGCATCCAGCGGATCGCCAATCACCAGGTCGGCCGCGGCTGCGGTCAGCTTGTCAAGAAAGGCATCATGGATGCCGGCGGTGACGATAAGGCGCGAAGATGCGGTGCAGCGCTGGCCTGTCGAGAAAAACGCGCCGTTCAGGGACGCGCCGACCGCGACATCGAGATCGGCATCATCGACAACGACCATCGGGTTCTTGCCGCCCATTTCCAGCTGCACCTTCTTGCCACGCGCGGCGCAGTCGACGGCGACCTGGCGGCCGGTGGCGACCGATCCGGTGAAGCTCACGGCGGCGATATCCTCATGCTCGACAATGCGTGCGCCGACCTTTGATCCGGGTCCCATAACAAGGTTGAAAATGCCTGCCGGGCAACCTGCCTCGTCAAGAATCTTGGCCAGCTCCCAGGCGCATCCCGGGGTCAGTTCGGCAGGCTTCATCACCACCGCATTGCCATAGGCAAGCGCCGGCGCCAGCTTCCAGGCCGGAATGGCAATGGGGAAATTCCAGGGTGTGATCAGGCCGATAACGCCGACCGCCTCACGCTCGATCATCACATCGATTCCGGGACGGACCGAAGCCACGGCATCACCGGTGTTGCGAAGCGCCTCTCCGGCGAAGAACTTGAACACCTGCGAGGCACGCACGGTCTCGCCGACCGCCTCGGCAATGGTCTTGCCCTCTTCGCGGGCCAGCAACCGGCCAAGCTCGTCCTTGCGCTCGACAATCAGCGCGCCGGCGCGCTCCAGAACGTCATGGCGCAGCTGCGGGCTTGCCGAGGCCCAGTCGGGCTGGGCGGCGAGGGCGGCCGATACCGCCTGGTCGACACGCGCCGCGTCACCGCGGGCATAGGTGCCGATCACATCATCGCGATTTGCTGGACTGGTATTGGTTGTGACGTCGGAATCACCGACCCATTCGCCACCGATATAATGTGCAAAATCCACGCCTGTCTCCTGTATTTCCGGTTGTCCGTCACACAAGGCGCGACGCCACTCTCAACCGGATATCGTTACCGAAGCACATGGTATACCAAATGCAGGAAAAGGCAAAGAGCACGAACGCCCGCCCAAGTGCGCGAAAGACGGGTCAGGCGCCCTTCCAGTCGGGCTTGCGCTTCTCGAAAAAGGCACTCACGCCTTCCTTGAAATCGGCGCTTCCGAAACATTGCTCGACAAGGTCATGGTCGTCGGGGAGCGGCACCGTCTCGCGAAGCCGCTGCAGGCCGCGCATGGTGGCGTCGAGTGTGAGCGGCGCTAGTTCGGAGATGCCGCGGGCCATCTCCTCGGCGCGGGCAAGCACGGCGTCACGGTCGTCCAGCAATTCCGAAATGAAACCGGATGAGGCCGCCTCGTCGGCGTCAATCAGGGTTGCGGTCAGCAGCATGTATTTGACCCGTGCCTCGCCGACGAGACGGACAAAGCGGCCAAGGTTGCTGATCGCAAGACAGTTGCCAAGGGTACGGGCAATGGGCGCGCCAACCTTCAGGTCGCGGCTTCCGATCCGCAGGTCTGATGCAGCGGCGATGGCTGCCCCGCCGCCAGTGCAGAACCCGTTCAGCGCGGCGATGGTCGGCACGCGGCAGGATTCGATGGTGGTCAGCACGTCGTCGATCATCGTCTCGTAATTGATCGCGTCTTGCGAGGTAAAGGTGCGGAATTGCGAGATGTCGGTCCCTGCGGCAAAGGCTGCATCGCCGCCACCCGAGAAAATCAGCACTTTCAGCCCGTCCGGATCATCCGCTGTCCCGGCGCGAGCGCAGATGTCCTTGATCCGGTCATACATACCAAAGGTCATGGCATTGCGCCGGTGCGGCCTGTTCAGGACGATATGCCCGATGCCGTCCTTGGCGCTGTAGAGAAGTTCGTCCTCTGTGTTCATGGCTGCGCTGCTCATGATTCCGGTCCTTGCTTTGGCTGTTCCCGTGTTCGGTCAGGCCGTATTTTCGGCCAGATACTGCATGGCGGCATTCACCCCGCCGGACTGGTGCTGCACATTGGCGACGCGAAGCCCCATTTCGACACCGCTCAGCGTGGCGGTGAGCATCAGGTCGTTGAAATCGCCAAGGTGACCGATCCGGAAGACCCGCCCGGCCAGGCGCGACAGCCCGTTTCCAAGCGACATGTCGAAATGTTTCAGCACGGCAGCGCGGAAAGCGTCGGCATCGACACCATCCGGCATCATCACCGCGGTCAGCGAGCTGGAATAGTCGCGGGGCTCCTGGCACAGCACCTCGAGGCCCCATGCCTGCACGGCACGTCTCGTCGCCTCGGCATGGCGGTCATGGCGGGCAAAGACATTGTCCAGCCCTTCTTCATGCAGCATGTCGATGGCTTCGGCGAGACCATAGAGAAGATTGGTCGCCGGGGTGTAGGGGAAGGCCCCGCCCTTGTTCGCAGCAAGCTGTTCGTCCCAGTCCCAGTAGGAGCGGCGAAGCCCGCTGGATTTTGCTTCGTCGATGGCGCGCTGCGACAGCGCGTTGAACGACAGGCCCGGCGGCAGCATCAGGCCCTTCTGCGATCCGGACACGGTGACATCGACACCCCATTCATCATGCCGGTAGTCGATTGAGGCGAGCGAGGAGATCGTATCGACGAGAAGAAGCGCGCCGTGACCGGCAGCATCCATGGCTTGCCGCACCTCGCCGATCCGCGATGTGGACCCGGTCGAGGTTTCATTGTGAACCACGCAGACGGCACGAATGTCACCATCGCTGTCGGCCCGAAGCCTGTCCTCGATGGCCTGCGGGTCGACACCGCGGCGCCAGTCCGTCTCGAGAAACTCGGTCTCGATCCCCAGCTTGTCAGCCATTTTCTTCCACAGGGTGGCAAAATGGCCGGTCTCGACCATCAGCACGCGCTCACCTTCGTTGATCAGGTTGGCAAGTGCCGCTTCCCAGGCGCCGGTTCCCGATGCCGGATAGATGATCACCGCCGTGTCGGTCTTGAAGACCGTCTTTATGCCGTCGAGGCATTTCTTGCCGAGTTCGGCAAATGCCGGACCGCGGTGGTCGATGGTTGGATGGTCCATCGCCCGCAGGATTCTGTCAGGAACGTTTGTAGGCCCGGGGATTTGCAGGAAATGCCGGCCAGCCTGATAGGTACTCGAAGTCATGTGCGATAATCTTTCACGTTGGAATGGGATACCAAATACCCTAGATTTTTCATCACCACGTTACAACCACGGGCACACCCACCGCGACGCTATGCCCGTTAATTTTTTCTGTCGCTGCCAGCCAGCCTGCTCCGGAAACCGCAATGCCGAACGAAATTCGCATCCCATCGCCGTCATTCGCCCCGCTGCGGTCCCGTCTCAAGGGGTCGGTCATGGACGACCCTTTCACATGCGGCCGTTATGCCACCGATGCCTCGATCTACCAGATGATGCCGCATGCGGTGGTGGTTCCCGAGACGCTTGCCGATGTTGAGGCGACACTGGATTTTGCGCGTGAGCAGGGCATTGCCGTGCTGCCGCGCGGCGGCGGCACGTCGCAATGCGGGCAGACGGTAAACCATGCCATCGTCATCGACGCCAGCAAGCATCTGAATCGGATTCTCGAGCTGGATGTCGAGGGGCGCCGCTGCCTTGTCGAGCCCGGGATCGTCCTTGACGAGCTCAATCGGCAGCTCAAGCCGCACGGGCTCTGGTTCCCGGTTGATGTCTCGACCTCAAGCCGCGCCACCATCGGCGGTATGGCCGGCAACAACAGCTGTGGTGGCCGTTCGATCCGCTATGGCATGATGCGTGACAATGTCACCGCCATCGACGCCATCATGTCCGACGGGTCGACGGCGCGGTTTGGCGATGTTGCGTCAACATCACCATCCGGCCTGCTGAAGAAACTTCAGCCGCGCCTGCTGGCTATGGGTGAGACCCATGGTGACGACATCCTGGACGGGTTCCCGAAAGTGCTTCGCCGCGTTGGTGGCTACAATGTGGATGCGCTGATTCCCGATGCTATGGCGATGCGGCCCGGCGGTGTGGCGGGCGACGGCATCAACCTGTCGCATCTTCTTGTCGGGTCCGAGGGAACGCTCGCCTACAGCACTGCGATCGAGCTCAAGCTGTGGACGCTGCCAGCGAAGAAGATCATGGGAATCTGCCATTTCCCGACATTCTACAAGGCGATGGATGCAGCGCAGCATCTCGTCACGCTGGATCCGGTGGCGGTGGAACTGGTTGATGACACGATGATTGAGCTCGCCCGCTCCATTCCGATCTTCCAGCCGACGGTCGAGGAAGCGGTGCGTGGCAATCCGGCAGCGCTTCTTCTCGTCGAGTTCGCCGAAGAGGATATGGCGGAGAACGAACGCCGTCTGCGGCAGCTTCACGAGATGATTGAGGATCTTGGCTTTGGCTGGGACAAGGGCACGGCGTGGTGTGGCGGGGTCGTCGATGCGATTGATCCCGGCATGCAGGGCCGCATCGCCGAGTGGCGCAAGTCCGGCCTCAACATAATGATGAGCGAGAAGAGCGAAGCAAAGCCCGTCTCTTTCCTTGAGGATTGTGCGGTCGAGTTGAAGGACCTCGCTGAATATACCGACAGGCTGACATCCATTTTCGATCGCAACGGGGTAAAGGGCACCTGGTACGCCCATGCCTCGGTCGGCTGCCTTCATGTCCGGCCTGTGCTGAACATGAAACAGGCTGGCGGGGCCGAGACAATGCGCGCCATTGCCGAAGAGGCGTTCGAGCTGGTGCGATCCTTTGGCGGCTCGCATTCCGGCGAGCATGGCGACGGCATCGCCCGCTCGGAATTCAATGAACGGATGTTCGGGCCGATGCTGCCGGACCTGTTCCGCCAGGTGAAGGCGATGTTCGACCCGCAGGGGATGTTCAACCCCGGCAAGATCACCGAAGCGCCGAAGATGGATGACCGCGAGCTGTTCCGCTTCGCCCCGGGCTATGAAGCGGAAGATTTCGACAGCGTTCTCGACTGGGCGGCTTGGCCCGGCGCTGGCGGCGGGTTCCAGGGCGCTGTCGAGATGTGCAACAACAACGGCGCCTGCCGCAAGCTGACCGGCGGGGTGATGTGCCCCTCCTACCGGGCCACCCGTAACGAGCGTGATGCGGTGCGTGGGCGGGCAAATTCGCTGCGCCTTGCGATGTCGGGCCAGCTTGGGCCCGATGCTATGGCAAGCGATGCCATGGCCGAGACCATGAAGCTGTGCGTGTCCTGCAAGGCCTGCAAGCGGGAATGCCCGGTTGGCGTCGACATGGCGCGAATGAAGGTCGAGGTGACAGCTGCGCGTGCCGCAAAACATGGCATCCCGCTTCATGACCGGCTGATCGGCAACTTGCCGGCCTATGCGCCGCTTGCCTCTGGCCTTTCCGGCCTCAGCAACCTTGTTCAGTCTGCCTGGCGTCATGTGCCGGGGCTGGCCTCGCTTGTGTCCCGACTGACCGGCTTCACGACAAAGCGGTCATTGCCGAAATGGCACAGCAACGCCTTCCGCAATGGCGAGGTCGGTGGGGCGCCTACCGGAACAGGAACGCCGGTGGTGCTCTTTGCCGATACGTTCAACCGCTATTTCGAGCCGGAAAATTTGCGCGCCGCAATCCGGGTGCTTCGTGCTGCCGGCTATGATGTATTCGCTCCGGCGCCGGCCGCCGGGCGTCCCTATTGCTGTGGCCGGACCTATCTGTCGGCCGGCATGGTCGGCAAGGCGCGCGCCGAGGCCGAGAGGCTGGTGACGGCGTTCTATCCGCTGGCAAGAAGCGGCGTGCGCATCGTCGGGCTGGAGCCGTCCTGTACTCTGGCACTTCGTGACGAGGTGCCGGCTCTGCTTGGGACAGCGCAGGCTGAAGTTGTGGCAGAGGCCACGCTGACATTCGCTGAGCTGATCGAGGCTGACCGGCCGGACCTTCCAATGTCCGCTTCAGCCGACAGGCAACCTGTGAAGCTGCATGGCCATTGCCATCAGAAAGCCTTTGACCTGGTGAAACCTGCCGAGGCTGTTCTGCGCGAAATCGCTGGCACCGAGGTGGAGGTGATCGAAACATCCTGCTGCGGTATGGCCGGCGCGTTCGGCTACGGGCGTGACACCTATGATGTGTCCATCCGCATGGCCGAGGCATCGCTTCTTCCGGCGGTGCGTGCCGCGCCCGATGACGCCGCAATTGTCGCTGACGGCACCTCATGCCGCTGCCAGATTGGTGACGGCACTGGCCGCGAGGCGGTGCATCTTGCCCGGCATCTGGACCGGCTGATCAGTGGTTCCTGAGCGGTTCCTGAGCTGCTACTGAGCGGCTCACCTCAGAAATTTAACGAATAGTTAATAAGAATTTACGCGTGTTGCGTGTAATTCAGTGGATGTTTGGGCTGTCAGATTACGGTGCCTGAAAGTCGTCCAGAGCACTTGAGATGTTGCTGGTTGGTGGTCTGCAAGTGTTCTGCCACGCTACTGTTTGAGTTTTTACTTAATTAACGTTATGCCATTTGCATGGAACAGCGACTCGACAGGCTGGCACAGCGCGTTGCCGATACGGGACTGACAGCAATTCAGTTCGTGGCTTTTGTCGGCCAAGCCATCAGGCTGATCATGCAGTCTTTCCATCTTCTTGTGCGCGGGCCGTCGATCGGCCAGCCGGTGCGCCTTCGCCATGTTGTGGAGGAGATCATCAGCGGCGGAATCCAGTCGCTTCCCGTGGTGATTCTGATGGCGGCGACCATCGGCATCATGCTGTCGATACAGGGCATTCATTCGCTCCGCATCTTCGGGGCGGAAACCCAGGTCAGTTTTGGACTGGCACTGTCGATCCCGCGGGAGTTCGCGCCGCTGATCACCGGTATCATTGTTGCCGGCCGTTCCGGCTCGCAGCTGGCAAGCCGCATTGGCTCCATGCGGCTGAATGGAGAGATCGACGCGTTGACCGTCATGGGAATTTCGCCAGTCCGTTTCATTGTGGCACCTGCACTGATCGGCCTGCTGATCTCTCTTCCCATTCTTGTCGCCGTCGCTACCGTCGCCTCGCTGACAGCCGGGCAGCTTTATATCGAGGCCACCATTGGCATCGCCTCGCAGGCCTTCTGGGCGGATGTATTGTCGGTGGTGACGATGGTCGATTTGGCGCATTGCTTTGGCAAGGCGGTGTTGTTCGCCTTCCTGATCTCGCTGATCGGCATTGTTATGGGGCTTGGTGTTTCCGGTGGGGCCGAAGTGCTTGGCCGCGCGACCACATCATCTGTTGTGACCTGTATCGGGGCGATTATTGCCGCGGATACGGCAGTCGCGCTGCTGCTTTAGGATACTGGCGATGTCGCGCGCTCCGATTACTGTCACCAACCTGACCGGCGGCTATAACGGCACCGCCGTCATCCACAATTGCAATATGCAGATTGCGGCGGGCGAGATCGTTGTGATAATGGGCGGATCGGGGTCCGGCAAATCCACCTTCCTGCGCCATCTGATCGGGCTGAAGCCGCCGATGGAAGGCGATGTGCAGCTGTTCGGCGAGTCCCTGTATAGTGTGGATGAAATCGCGCGGTTACGCCTTCTCAAGGGGATCGGTGTCGCGTTCCAGTCCGGGGCGCTTCTCAGCTCTCTGACGGTTGCGGAAAATGTAGCGCTGCCGCTGATCGAACATTCAGAACTCGACCGCGAAACAATTGGCGTCATTGTCCGCATGAAGCTCGATTTTGTAGGGCTGCTCGGCAAGGAAGACCTGCTGCCATCAGAGCTGTCGGGTGGAATGCTCAAGCGTGTGGCCGTGGCCCGGGCCATTGCGCTCGATCCTCGGCTCACCTTTATGGACGAACCTTCCGCCGGTCTCGACCCGGTGGTGGCAGCGGCTCTCGACGAGCTGATCATCAAGCTGCGCGACACGCTGGGCATGAGCGTTGCTGTCGTGACACATGAACTGGAAAGCGCCTTCAAGATCGCCGACAGGATTGTCGTGCTTGATCGTGGGCACATCATTTTCTCCGGCAGCGTTGCCGAGATCAAGGCAAGCAGTAACCAGCGGATCCAGAACCTGATCAACCGCATTGCGGAAGACGAGGAATTCGATCCCGAGACACATCTTCGCCGCCTGGTCGGCGAAGCCTAGACAGTGGGGGTTTGAACAATGCGGTGGAAACAGGCTGATTTTCTGGCCGGACTATTTGTCATCGGCGGTTTCGCGCTCATCATCGCGATTGTCGTGGTGGTTCGTGGACAGATCGGGGCGCCGGACCGTTACCACACATTCTTCAAGAATGTTGCCGGGCTTCGCGCCGGCGCTGCGGTTGTCTATGAGGGCTATATCATCGGGTCTGTTTCCGAAGTGGACCCGGTGCCTGACGAGACCGGCATGCAATTCCGCGTCAATCTCGAGGTGGAAAAGGACTGGGTCATCCCGTCCGACAGTATTGCCGAAATCTCGGCTGTGTCGCTGCTGTCCGCCAACGCCATCCAGATCAGCGCCGGAACCGCCTCGCCACTGGCGCCCGGAAGCGAGATCGACTCGATCACCGCCGTCAATGTCATGGCCGAAATCAGCAAGACGGCTGACGAGCTGACGGATATCGCGCAGTCGCATCTGGCACCGTTGCTGGTGACGCTTCGCGATGTGCTCGATACCGAAGGACGCGGTGCGCTGTCGTCTGTCTCGGTCCTGTCTGGCGCGCTGGCGGAAGATGCCCCGAAAATCATGTCGAACATCGAAAGCGCGACGGCCAATGTTGCTGCCATTACCAGTAGCCAGAATGCGGAGTCCATCAACCGGACGATCAGCAATGTCGAGTCTGCCTCACAGGAGGTCGTGAAGGTCGCGGAAGATGCCGCCGCCGTGACGTCCGGTGTGATGCAGGTGGCCTCGACCAATAATGTCGAACGGATCGATGGCATTCTCGACACGCTCGACAGTGCCGCACTGCAGCTGGAGGAAACGATGCAGGCGGCAAGCCGCACGACCAGCCGTATGGAAGAGGCTGTCAGCACGGAAAATCTTTCGGCGATCAACGCCATCCTCGCTGACATGCGGCTGATCCAGGCCGATATCGCCACCATTGTCAGCACCAGCATTTCCACCTCCGACAACCTGCAGAGTATCACCGAGGCAGGGGAGGACCGTATCAATGGCCTGCTTCAGCGTATGGAGGCAGCCGCCATCAATGTCGAGGAAATGACAGGCAGGCTCCGCGATGACCCAAGCCTGATCATCCGCGGCAGCGAGTAAAGGAGAGTAGGACCATGATTGCCACCAGAGCCAATGTCCTGATCAGGATCGGCGCGACCCTCATCGCCGCTGCGATGCTTGCGGCTTGCGCCGCCGCGCCGGCGCGCAGCCCCGACACCCATTATGAACTCGACGTCGCCATGTCGCCTGTCACCTTTGGTGTGAGCGGGTCGATGGCGCTGCGCCGGGT
>JAKMFG010000262.1 GCA_022425565.1 Alphaproteobacteria bacterium | reverse complement strand
CTTGTCGCGCTTGGCTCGCTGATCCTGTTCGGCCCCTATCTTCGCGACCTTGGTGCCCTGTTCGGCCAGCGCGACATTTTCATGGCGGCGCTTCTCGGCGCCGTGCTGCTGATCGTTGCGCACCGGCGGACCATGGTGATTGCCACATTGCTGTTCAGCTTCGGTTTCATGATCGCGCTTGTCGGCCGGCAGTCGCTGAAGCGGATCGACCGATATACGTTCGATGTCGACTATCTCTATGCCGGCTTCAACCTGATTGTCGTCATTGTCGGCATCTTTGCCATCTCGCAGGCGCTGAAGCTGATGACGGGAAAGGATGAGGATCCGCCTGCAGCTCATGTCGACAGGAAGCTGTTCAGGGGCCTTGGCGAATTGCGGCGGTTCAAGGTGGTGGCGTTCTTGTCAGCCTGCTACGGCACGGTGATGGGGATTATCCCCGGAGTCGGAGAATTCGTTGCACAGTTCTTCAGCTATGCGACTGCGCGTGGCCTGTCCAAGGACCCGAACCGCTTTGGTCACGGATCGCCTGAAGGGCTGATTGCATCGGAGACGGCGAACAATGCTGTTCCGGCATCGGCAATGATTCCGTTGCTGGCGCTTGGTGTTCCGGGTGAGGCGCTGACCGCCATGATGATGGTGGTCTTCTTTGATGCCGGGGTAAAACCCGGGCCGGATATCTTCGAGAAATCAGCTGATTTCCTGTTCAGCCTGTTCATCGCCCTGCTGCTGATCAATGTCATCGTCGTGATGTTCCTGATGGCCAGCACCAAATGGATCGCCAAGCTTGTGCATGTGCCGAACAAGTTTCTGGGCGGTGTCATTCTGGTGCTGTCCTTTGTCGGGGTCTTTTCCATCCGCAACAGCTTTGCCGACTGCCTGTTCGCTGCTGCCTTCGGTTTTCTGGGGCTGATCTTCCGGCGGCTGGACTGGCCTCTCGTCCCGCTGGTGCTGGGCCTGGTGCTCGGGTCGATCATGGTCGAGCGGCTGACGGCCGGCGCAAGCCAGATTCTGCGGCTGGCCGATCTCGTCAACAGACCGGTTTCGGGCCTGCTAGCAGCTGTGATCGTCGTCGTAATTGTCTTTGCGCTGGGCTCAACCGTGTGGCAGCGTTTTAAAAACGTCTGACATCTGATTCAGGTCATCGATGTCACGAATACTAGGAGGAAGACCATGAAAAGAATTTTTGCAGCTGTCATGCTCTGCATGTTCAGCCTGATCATCACCAATCCGGTGCGCGCCGACTATCCGACGGGCCCCGTTCAATTCATCGTTCCGTGGCCTCCGGGTGACTTCGAGGACATCCTGACCCGCATGATCGCAAAGAACATGCAGGACGCGACAGGTGTGTCCGCCAGTGTCGTCAACCGCCCGGGTGGCGGTGACGGCCCGTTTCCCGGCGCGCTGGAGGTGCTCGAGGCCCCGTCTGACGGCTCGGTTGTCGGATCGTTTGTTATCGGTGTTCCAGTCGTTGGACCGAAGATCGATATCGGCATCGCCGAGGACAGCTTCGTGCCGGTCGGCATTTTCCTGACCTATCCGTTCGTTCTTGCTGCCAGCGGTGATGCGCCCTACAGCAACATGGCCGAGCTTGCGGCGCATGCGAAGGGCAATGACGTCGTGCTGGGCCATTTCGGCGCCGGACTGACGCCGACACAGGCAAGCTTCGCCGCCGCCGCGAAGATGGGCTTTTCCTTTGCCGATGACAGTGCGTTCGACATGCTCGACTGCAACACCCTGTCGTCCGGCGATGCGGATGTGATCAACACCACACTGGCGCTGATCGAGCCCTGCCTTGGCGAGATCAATGTCCTTGCCAATATCGGCAGCGAGCCGATCGGCAAGCTGCCGGGCGTGCAGACCCTTTCCGCGCAGGCCGACATCAATGATCTCGAGCTCTGGAACGGCCTGTTCGTAACCAAGGGGACCCCGCAGGAAGTCATCGACAAGCTCGCCGAGATCGGCAAGGCCACCATGGCCAGCGACGAGGCACAGCAGCTGATGAAGGAAACCGGCGCGCGTGTCTACTGGCAGGGTATGGCCGAGTCCATGGCACGGATTGACGAGGACCGTCGCAAGGCGGCCGAAATCGCGGCCATGATCAACTAGGCCCGCTCCTAGCGGACCAAAACCGACAAGGACGGGATGGGGCATGCCCTGTCCCGTCCCTTTCCCAGCCAAGTTTTTGCCAGGTTTTTAGGCAAGTCCTTTGGCAAGTTTTCAGGCAAGTCTCGAGATGGCCCCCCTGCGCATCGGCATTCTTCAGGTGAACCACGACAAGAGCGAGGACATCGGTGATCGCTTTCCGGATGATTCGCACCGGTTCCGCGACCTGTTTGACGAGCTTGATACAAGGTTCCGCTACCGTGTCTATATGACAATCGGCGGCGAGCTTCCGCAATCTGCTGACGAGCAGGATGGATTTCTGATTACGGGCAGTCCGCTCAGCGCACTTGATGACAGCCTGCCTTGGCTTGCCGATCTGATGGAATTCATACGCGAATGTGACCTGGCGAAAGTGCCGATGATAGGCGCCTGCTTTGGTCATCAGGTTATTGCAAGAGCGCTTGGCGGGACCCTGTTGAAACGCGAAGGCGGGTACAATATCGGCGTCGAGCCACATGAATTTGTGGAGGTGCCGCCCAGCCTTGATGTTGGCCCCGGGATGCCGGCCTTTCACATGTTTCATGAGGATGAGGTGGCCGATCTGCCGCCAGGGTGCCGGCTGATGGCGCGCACCACCGGATGCGGGATCGCCGGTTTCTACAAGGATGGCCATATCCTGACGCTTCAGGCGCATCCCGAGTTTCATAATGATTTCATGAATGCTTTGCTTGACCAGATGGCAGGCGGGTCTGAAACCCCGTTGCTGAAGGCAGCACGGGCCAGCCTGTCGCAACAGACGGATGGAACTGCCTTTGCCAGATGGGCCCAGGCGTTCTACGCAAGAGGTGGACGGCCATGATTGATGACGGGTTCCTCAATGTCGGTGACCATGACAGCTTTGCCAATGGTGTTCCGCACAAGACATTCGAGCGTCTGCGCCGTGAGAATCCGGTATCATGGACCGAACCAACCGACGGCATGCGCGGCTTCTGGTCGGTGACGCGCCACGCCGATATCCTTGCCGCCAACGGCGCCCCGGACGTCTTCAGTTCGGCGCAGGGGATCAGGATCGAGGACCAGACCCATGAGGAATATCTGGCGCGCCGCACATTTCAGGAGACCGATCCGCCGGAACACCGCATCACCCGGAAGATGGTGAACCCAGCCTTTTCGCGTCCGGCAATGCAGAAATATGAGTCGCTCGTCCGCGAAATGGCGGCCGAAGTTCTGGATACGGCGCTGACGCATCCCGAGATCGACGGCGTCGAAACCATCGCCAAGCAACTGCCGATGCTGATGCTGGGACAGATCCTCGGCCTGCCGCGCGACGATCTCGACTGGCTCGTAGAGAAAGGTGATGCGCTGATCGGCAATTCCGACCCCGATTTCACCGATTTCGTGATCGACAAGATCGACAGCGACGCCTACCGGTTCATGCCATTCCGTAGCCCCGCTGGCGCCGATCTCTATGATTATGTGGACAAGATCCTTTCCGGCGAGACAAAGGTCAGCAGCGAGGGCGTGCTGGCGCGGGTGCTTGGCAGCGCGGAGCCCGGGATGAGCGCTGCGGATTTCAAGAATTTCTTCTGCCTGCTGATTGCTGCCGGTAACGACACAACCCGCTATTCGATTGCGATGAGCCTGTATCGCCTGGCCCGTGATCCGGTGCTGCTGGACCAGCTTGCCGCCACGCAATGCTGGGAGACGGCTGCGGACGAATTCATCCGGCTTGCTTCGCCGACCATGCATTTCCGGCGCACCGCCACCTGTGATGCCGAGCTTGGCGGTCAGGCCATCGGCAAGGGTGACAAGGTCGTTCTGTGGTTTGTATCGGGAAGCCGCGACGAGAATGTGTTCGACAGGCCGCATGATGCCGTGATCGACAGGTCGCCCAATCCCAACACCGCATTTGGCCAGGGCGGACCGCATTTCTGCCTTGGCATGTGGCTGGCGCGCATGGAAATCCGCATTGTCCTCGAGCTGCTTTGCCAGCGGGTGGAACGCCTCGACATGCTGGAGGAGCCAAGCTGGACAAGGTCCAACTTCATCTGCGGGGTAAAGCGGCTTCCGATGCGGGTCCATCTGCGGTCCGGAGCTGCGTGATGGGCACTGCCAGAGAAGACAAGGCAAAGCGTGTGCGCGCCGTCTTCTGCGATCTGATGAATTTGCCGCGTGGCAAATATGTCCCTTCGTCGCTCGCCGATGGTGGCAGCATCGGATTTGCTCGCGGTGCCTTTGCCGTGTCCTATGATCGCGAATTGCTGAGCGTTCCGGGAACGGGCTACTATGAGGGGCTTCCCGACATGGATATGGTGCTCGACGAGGAACGGCGCACAGCATGGCAGCCACATACCGAGATTGCGCTGGGACGGTTGGAAGTCGACGGCAAGCCGTTTGATCTGTGCCCAAGGTCGCTGCTGATGAAAACGGTGGATAACTGGAAGCAGTCCGGTCTGACGCCGATGGTCGGGCTGGAGCTGGAAGCCTTTGTCTTTCAGCGTGACGCGGATGGTGTCTGGCGCCCCTATGACACGCCGGGGGCCTTTGTCTATGGGACCGGTCCGGAAAATGACCCGGCCGGGCTTGTCGATATGATCTGGAAGACAGCTGATGAATGCGGCCTTCCTGTCGAATCGATGAATGGCGAATATGACAATGGTCAGTTTGAGATGACGCTGTGTTTCGATAACGCGCTGAAGGCCTGCGACGACGCCATGCTGTTCCGGATGATGGCGCGCGAACTGGCATATCGCAGCGGATATCTGCTGACCTTTATGCCGAAGCCCATGCCCGAACGCGGTGGTTCCGGCCTGCATGTCAATTTCAGCTTCACGGATCAGGACGGCGCCAATGTGATCGCGCCGGATGGCGAGTTGTCCGATCTCGCCACGCACTGTAT
>JAKMFG010000013.1 GCA_022425565.1 Alphaproteobacteria bacterium | reverse complement strand
GCGCGCAGCGTCTTGTGCGTCGTCGAGGTAACAACATGCGCATGCGGCACCGGGTTCGGGTGCACGCCGGCGGCAACAAGGCCCGAGATATGGGCCATATCCACCATCAGGTAGGCGTCGACGGCATCGGCGATTTCGCGGAACTTGGCAAAATCGAGGGTACGCGGATAGGCCGAGCCACCAGCCAGAATGATCTTCGGCTTGCAGGCCTTCGCCTTGTCGAGAAGCGCATCGAAATCAATCTCCGCGGTCTCTTCATCAACGCCGTACTGCTCGGCATTGAACCATTTACCGGACAGGTTCGGCGCGGCGCCGTGCGTCAGGTGACCACCTGCGGCAAGCGACATGCCGAGGATCGTATCGCCCGGCTTCAGCAGCGACAGGAACACGGCCTGGTTCGCCTGTGCGCCGGAATGTGGCTGCACATTGACGAAAGCAGCGCCAAACAGCTTTTTCGCACGCTCGATGGCAAGTGTCTCAACAACATCGACATGCTCGCAGCCGCCATAATAGCGGCGGCCGGAATAGCCTTCGGCATATTTATTGGTCAGAACCGAGCCCTGCGCTTCGAGAACACCGGTGCTGACGATATTCTCGGATGCGATCATCTCGATCTGGTCCTGCTGGCGGACCAGTTCATGCCCGATCGCCGCTGCCAGTTCCGGATCGGAATCCGCCAGAGGGGCCGAGAAGAATCCGTCCATTACGTCCTGTTTTCTGATGTCGTCCATAGTCTCATTCTCCTTGTGCGGCAGCATTGTGCCGCGTGACGGTTATTTGCTTTCACCATCGCCAAGCGATGAAAGTTTTTCGACACGTCCCCCGTGTCGTCCCCCTTCGAATTCAGTCACCATGAACGCATCGACACAGTCGATGGCCACAGTCTGGCCGGTCAGCCGCTGACCAAGCGCCAGAACATTGGCGTCATTGTGTTCGCGGCAGAGCCGCGCCGCGGTGGCGTCGCCAACAAGCGCCGCCCGGCACCACGAAAACCTGTTCACGGCCATTGAAATCCCAATGCCGCTGCCACAAACCGCAATCCCGCGCGCTGCCGCGTCATCGCGCATCGCGTGGGCCAGCTTCGCCCCATAGTCCGGATAGTCCACCGACATGCCGGCGTCCGGCCCGAGATCCTCTACCGCATACCCTGCCGCCTCAAGATGCGAGGCCACAGTCTGGCGGAGTTCAATTCCGGCGTGATCGGAACTGAGATAAACCTTTGAAATGCGATCAGCCATTGTGGCTCTCTTCCAGAAGCGCAGACAAGCCCCGGACAGGACTCACCCAACAAAATAGCGCGAGACAGTAGTATCGCCAATGCAACCTGCCAACCATTCAGTTACCGACAGATCGCGCAGCATAATCGCCCCATCGACAGGACATTGTAACAGATGCGGGGAAAGTCAAGCCGACCAGCCTTCCAAAGGCAAAAGCATGCCTTTTTTATTCCAAACCAGCTTCGCAGGGCAGATTTTATGCAGAGCGGGGCAATACCATCCGACCCGGCATCTCGTGCCCCCCTATAGAAACATTCCAAAATACCGATAAAAAAATGAATGTTTGTTTAACTTTTTTTGTCGACACCGGTGATTTTCGTGCGTACCGTTTTTTCACGAATAAACGCGTGTTGTGATACCGGGTTTAGGGAGAGAACGGAGTCGGGACAAACCTGACCCAACCAGAAAAGCAAGGCAAGCGCCTTGCTTTTTTTATGGCTGAAGTTTGTGGAAGGGTAGGTGCCGCCGCGCCGTCACCCGCCAGCGATACCCAGCGTGATGATTTCCGAAGAAATGATCAAGTGGATGACGGTTGTCAGCACAGCCGCGATTACGGTCGTAATACCCATCTTGCGCCACAGCATTGGGCGCGCCGGTGCCGAAGGGGCATGACCGGCTTCGGGATTGGCCTCGGTGCGCACACCGAATGGCAGGCTCATCAGGAACACCCACCACCACAACAGAAGATAAACGACGACGCCGGAAACAAAATCCATCAGCCTGTCACCTCTTCAATCTCGATCAAGGTCCCGCAGAAATCCTTCGGGTGAAGAAACAGCACCGGATTGCCGTGCGCCCCTATCTTTGGCTTGCCGTCACCAAGAACCCGCGCCCCGCTGGACACAAGCCGGTCGCGCGCAGCAAGGATATCCTCGACCTCGTAACAGATGTGATGCATGCCGCCATCCGGGTTCTTCACTAGAAATCCAGCAATAGGTGAGCTCTCGCCGAGCGGTTCCATCAGTTCTACCTTGCCGTTCGGCTGCGACACAAAAACGATCCTGACACCATGTTCGGGAAGATCCTGCGGTGCGCTGCATTCAGCGCCAAGGTCATCACGCCATCTTGCGGTGGCCGCAGCAAGGTCGGGGACAGCAATGGCGATGTGGTTGATCCTGCCAATCATGATGCGCCCCTAGGCAACGCCCTGAAGGTCTTCGGCATCAAGACGCATGATGTGGATATGGGTAATCGGGCGAAGCCCAAACATCGAACGCGCCACCCGGCGCAGCGCCCGCCCGGCAATTTCCTCGACCTGCCCGTCATTGCGTCGCGCAGACCGACCCATGCCGGCAAGCGCGTCCTCGATCGCCAGACTCGCGGAAGCAATATAGTCCGCAGCATCAGCCTCGTTGCTGATCCCAGTCTGCGAGACAGCGGGAACCGCGCACAAGCCACCTTCCCTGTTGAGAACGAGCGTTCCGGTTACCACGCCATTCCACAGCATCCGCCTACGCGCCCGCATCATTTCGGACTGGATCTCGACGATCTTGCCCTTCTCATGGGTCAGCGCACCTGTCTTTACGGTGTCGATGATCTCGGCATCCTCGCCCGTCTTGCCGGCGCGCGCCAGCCTGATCATCGTGCCGTTGTCGGGAAGCAGCGTCTGATGGACCTGGCAATGTTCAGCAAGTTCCGCATGTGCCACCAGATGGCGCGCCGTGCCATGCACCGGAATCGCGATACGAGGACGGACAAGTCCGTACATCTCAACCATCTCGTCACGCGACGGGTGCCCAGACACATGCACCGGTGCGTCAGCATCGGTGATCAGAATGATCTTGCGACGGATTAGCCCATCCTGAACACGCGCAATGGCAGGCTCATTCCCCGGTATCTGGCGCGAGGAGAAAACGACCGTATCACCCGGGTCGAGCGTCACGCTTTCATGGGTGCCGGCGGCAATCTTCGCCATGGCGGCGCGTGGCTCACCCTGTGTGCCGGTACACAGAATGACAATGTTCTCGCGCGGCAGCAGCTCAATATCATCTTCGGCTACGAAATCGGGAAGATCGCGCAGATAGCCAACTTCCTGCGCTGCCGAAATGGCGCGCCTGATCGCACGGCCAACAACGGCCACAGACCGGTCGTTCGCCTGCGCCGCGCGAATGATCGACTGAATCCGCGCGACATTGCTCGAGAAACAGGAAATGGCCACCCGGCCCTTCGCCTCGGCAATCACCTTGCGAAGCCCGGCTTCGGCTTCGGCCTCGGATGCTGTGCGGCCCTCGACCATTGCGTTGGTCGAATCACCGACCATGGCAAGCACGCCCTCGTCACCGATTTCGGCGAGCCTGTTGCTGTCTGTATCGGTGCCGAGCCCGGGGGACTCGTCGAATTTCCAGTCGCCCGTATGAAGGACTGTTCCGGCCCCGCAGCGAATGGCAAGCGATGTCGGATCAGGGATGGAATGGGCCATACCGACCATCTCGACCGAAAACGCGCCGATATCCTCGATCATGCCGGGCGACAGTTCGATCAACGGAATATCGTGCGGGTTGTTGTTCTCGGCCAGCTTGCGGCGAAGAAGCGCCAGGGTGAAGGCACTGCCATAGACCGGGCAGCCAAGTTTCGACCACATATAAGGGATCGCGCCGAGATGGTCCTCATGCCCGTGGGTCAGGACAAGGCCGGCAAGCTGCTCGCGTCGCGCCTCAATGAAGCTGAGGTCCGGAAGAACCACATCAATTCCCGGCATGCTGTCATCTGGGAAGGAAATGCCCAGATCGACCATCAGCCAGCTCCCCTCATAATGATAGAGGTTCGCATTCATGCCGATCTCGCCGGAGCCGCCAAGCGGTACAAACAGGAAATCAGAGGAAGTATACATAGGTTGTCAGTTTCCCTTGTCGCCGCGCAAGCCTCGGTTGCGCGCGTAAATCTCGAAAAGTCCACGAACCGTCAGGTCGGGATCGACGGCAGCAATGCCGGAAAGATGCTCTGCAAACAGCCCGGCAAGTCCGCCGGTGGCAATCGCCGGAATGTCCTTGCCGTCGCCCTGCTCGTCCCGCAAGCGGCGCAACAGGCCCTCGATCATCCCTACATAGCCCCAGAAGACTCCGGTTTCCATTGCGGCCACGGTATTTTTTCCAAGAACTGGCAGATCGGCACCAAACGAGCGAAGTTCAAGCCTTGGCAGCTGCGCCGCCGCGCGCTCGAGCGCCTCGATCGACAGGGCAACACCAGGCGCGATGATGCCGCCCTCATATGTGCCGTCTGCAGCGACCAGATCAAGTGTTGTCGCGGTTCCAAAATCCAGCAGGATCGCCGGCAGCTCATGACTTGCCATGGCACCGACCGCATTGACCAGCCGGTCCGCACCGGCCTGCGCTGGAATATCGATATTCACACCGATGCCCAGCTCGACACCCGCCTCGCCCACTACAAGCGGCGCTTTTCCCGTAATCCGGGTTACAGCCTCGGTCAGTATGGGCGTCACCGCCGGAACAACGCTGGCGATCACCGCATCGTCGATCT
Source organism: Alphaproteobacteria bacterium (assembly GCA_022425565.1). Classification (GTDB taxonomy): domain Bacteria; phylum Pseudomonadota; class Alphaproteobacteria; order Puniceispirillales; family Puniceispirillaceae; genus UBA8309. The sequence continues at coordinate 5,390 of JAKMFG010000013.1, read as the reverse complement.
GATCCATCTGATCACCAAGCACTTGCCGGATCGCCGACTCGCAGGCACGGGCATCAGTGACAGAGGCGGTTTCGATCCGGTAACCGGCTTCAGCAAGGCTGCCATCCGTTACCGAACCAAGTGCCAGCACCAGGTTGGTATTTCCCACATCAATGGCAAGCAGCATTCAAAGCCTACCTGTCAGTTCCACATCGCCGGTCGTGATCCGGCGTTCCGTGCCGGTGTCATCCCGCAGGACGAGCGCGCCGTCCTTACCAAGATCAACAAAGACGCCCTCAATAGCGACATCGGAACCGGCACCGCCCGTTGTCACCTTCATTCTTGCCCCAATATGGGCACAGTGCCGCAACCATTCCAGCCGCACGGCAGAGAAACCGTCCCGTTCCCATAACGCGGCGCCAGCAAGCAGTCGCGTGGCATAAGCCTCGGCAAGCATGGCGGGCGTGGTCGCGGCATCGCCAAGGTCCTGAAGCGAAATTGCCGGCAACTTGGCCCCCGGCACCGCGGGAACTGGCGCAATGTTCACGCCGGTACCGATGACCACAGCGCCGTCACGCGCCTCAAGCAGCAATCCGCAGACCTTGCCGCCGGCCACAACCACATCATTTGGCCATTTCAGCCCGACATCCTGGTTAGGAAGCCGTTCCGCAATGGCCTCGCGGATGGCAAGTGCGGCAACAAAGGATAGTCCCCACAATGTGGAGGCGTCCACTTGCGGGCGAAGGATCATGGAAAGATACATTCCACCACGCGCCGAGGACCATCTAGATCCACGGCGACCGCGACCGGCCGTCTGCTCGCCAACAAGAAACGCCGTGCCGGCGGGCGCGCCCGATCCAGCTGCCTGCCAGGCAAGGTCTGACGATGATGTCGCCACATCAATACTGGTCAGGGAAGGAACGGCAGGCTCCTGCATGACGGCACCTAGCGTGCCATGATCAGCGCCACCGCAGCCGTGTCAGCAGCACCAAGAAGGCTTCCCAGTCCAGCAAAGAACAGAAGAACCACAGCAAGGCTGGCCCCTAAAACCATACGGTTGGCGATCGGGATACCGGCATCGAGCGGTGTTTCGGTATCATCGAAATACATCAGCCGGATGATCCGCAGATAGTAGAAGGCGCCAACTACCGAAGTGACCACACCGATGATGGCCAGCGGCACAAGGCCTGCCTCGACCGCAGCAAGAAAGACGTACCATTTGCCGAAGAACCCGGCCAGCGGCGGAATACCTGCCATCGAAAACATCATGATCAGCAGACCGACAGCCAGCGATGGATGAGTCCGCGACAGGCCTTTCAGATCGACAATCTTCGTTGCCTCGGCGCCGTCACGGCGCATCAGAAGGATGATGGCGAACGTACCCGCCCCCATGAAGACATAGCCCGTCATATAGATCATCACACCGGTAGCACCGGCCACGCTTCCCGCAGCAAGGCCTGCTGTCGCATAGCCCATATGCGCGATAGATGAATAGGCCATCATCCGCTTGATATCGGTCTGCATGATCGCGCCAAGCGCACCGATCACCATCGAGGCGACAGACAGCGCGACAAGCACCTGCTGCCACTGGTCGGCAATGCCGCCAAAGGCACCATAGGTCAGGCGCATCAGAAGCGAGATGGCAGCCACTTTCGGGGCGATGGCAAACAGCGCCGTCACCAGTGTCGGCGATCCTTCATACACATCCGGCGTCCACATATGGAACGGTGCTGCAGAAATCTTGAAGGCAAGGCCACAGATCATGAACACCATGCCGATGATAAAGACCGGCGGCAGGTCCTGACCGGCAAGCGCAAGCGCGATACCGTTGAAATCAGTGGTGCCGGCGATGCCATAGACAAGCGAGGCGCCATAAAGCAGCAGGCCCGACGACAGCGCGCCGAGAAGGAAATATTTCAGTCCCGCCTCGGATGAGCGAAGCGAGCTGGTGCGCATCGCCGCAACGACATAGAGCGGCAGCGACTGCAGCTCGATCCCCATATAGAGCGCCATCAGATTGTCGGCAGAGATCATCAGCATCATGCCGACAAGCGCCAGCAGGATGAGCAGGCTGTATTCAGGCTTGTTGATGTCATCGTCACCGCTGGTACGGATCGACATGGCAAGCGCGGCAAAGGTGCCGAGAAGCACCAGTGCCTTCATGAAACCGGCAAAGGCATCTGCAGAGAACATGCCGCCGAATGCCGAGGTGATCACCTGGTCACTGTTGATGACCAGCAGAAGCGCGATGGCGATGCCGGCCATGGCAAACTGTGTGACCCGTCGGGCATTTGCCGCCGTCTCGCCGCCATAGGCCGCGACAAGCACAAGCACGAGAGCCACCGCAGCAAGGAAAATCTCCGGCAGCGCCGGCATGATATCGGCCATCTGGAATACAAACATGACCTATCTCCCCGCGATCACGAAGGCGCCGCCGGCGGCGACACTGTCAAGAACGACCTGAATGCTTCCGGCCATCACGTCCAGAAGCGAGGCAGGATAGACGCCAAACCACAGCACCAGAACCGTCAGCGGCACGAAGATCATCACCTCGCGGCGGCCGATCGGCTCCATGGCCTCAACCTCGGCGCTGACAATCTTGCCGAACATCACCCGGCGGTAGAGCCACAGCATGTATGTGGCACCAAGAACAAGGCCCGTCGCTGTGAACAGGGCCACCCAGCTGCTGGCCTTCCACGCGCCGACAAGGACAAGCATTTCGCCGACAAAGCCGCTGGTGCCGGGAAGCCCGACCGAAGCCAGCATCATGAACATGAAGAACACGGCATAGCGCGGCATCACGGCGGCGACACCGCCATAGGCGCTGATCTCGCGTGTATGCAGCCGGTCATAGACAACACCGACACAGAAGAACAGCGCCGCCGAAACAAGCCCGTGGCTGATCATCTGGAACATCGCCCCGGCCACACCCTGTTCGGTCAGGGTGAAGATGCCGATGGTCACGAAACCCATATGCGCAACCGATGAATAGGCAATCAGCTTCTTCATGTCGGACTGCGCCAGCGCCACAAGCGAGGTGTAGATCACAGCGATAATGGACAGGGCGAAAATCAGCGGCGCAAAGAATTCAGAGGCCAGCGGGAACATCGGCAGCGAGAAACGGATGAAGCCGTAACCACCCATCTTCAGCAGAACACCGGCGAGGATCATTGACCCGGCAGTAGGTGCCTCGACATGCGCGTCGGGAAGCCAGGTATGGACAGGCCACATCGGCACTTTGACCGCGAATGACGCAAGGAAGCCAAGGAACAGCCATGTCTGCATCGTCGCGGCAAAGCCGTGGGCCGTCAGCATCGGGATATCAGTGGTACCGGCGTCGATATACATCGCCAGCATGCAGACCAGCATCAGAACCGAGCCGAGGAGTGTGTATAGGAAGAACTTGAAGGCCGCATAGACACGACGCTTGCCACCCCAGACACCGATGATGATGAACATCGGGATCAGCACACCCTCGAAGAACAGATAGAACATCAGCATGTCGAGCGAGGCGAACATGCCGACCATCATCGTCTCGAGGACAAGGAAGGCGATCATATATTCACGCACCCGGTGGGTGATGGCCTTCCAGCTGGCGAGAATGGCCAGCGGCGACAGGAAGGTCGCCAGCAGGATGAAAGGCATTGAGATGCCATCCACGCCAAGGTGATAGCTGATACCGGAGCCCGGCAGCCATTCGGCGCGTTCCTCAAACTGGTAGCCGGCAGCCTGGGCATCGAAATTCAGCACCAGAGCCAGCGAGATCACGAAGGTAAAGCCGCTGACCCACAACGCCACATTGCGCGCGTTACGGGCAACCACCTCTTCATCCCCGCGGATCATCAGCAGGAAGGCGACACCGATCATCGGCAGGAAGGTGATGATGGTCAGGATTGGCCAGTTCGAGATCATCGCCTACATCCCCCCGAAACGAAGATAGTACCAGGTCACCAGCACAACCACGCCTATCAGCATGGCAAAGGCATAGTGGAAGACGAAGCCCGACTGCAGCCGCGAGGCGGCGGCAGAGACCCTGATCACGAGGCCCGAGAGCCCGTCGGGCCCGAACCCGTCGATGGTGTCACGGTCGCCGCGCTGCCACAGGAAGGCACCGACCCGCACCGCAGGCCGCACGAAAATGATGTCGTACAGCTCGTCGAAGTACCATTTGTTGAAGAAAAAGGCGTGAACCGGGCTGAGCGCGCGGGCAGCCTTGGCCGGAATGCCGGTCCAGACCGCGTAGCACAGCACCGCAAGCAGCACGCCCGACGCCGCCAGCACGATCGGCAGCAGCTTCACCCACTTCGGCACGTGATGCGCGTTCTCCATGGCGGTATGCTCGGGCAGGATCAGGATCGAATCTCCCCAGAACCGTGCCATGTCATGGCCGACAAACAGCTCATAGCCGAGCCAGCCCGAGAAGATCGCACCGATCGACAGCACAAACAGCGGAATGGTCATCACAAGTGGTGACTCATGAACATGCGACATCACTTCGGCAGAGGCGCGCGGCTTGCCGTGGAACGCCATGATCAGCAGCCGCCAACTGTAGAACGCCGTCAGGAATGCCGCCGCACAGCCAAGCCAGAAGGCCATGTTGCCAACAGGCGTGTGCGCGGCAAACGCCGCCTCGAGGATCATGTCCTTGGAATAGAATCCGGCGAAGAACGGGAAACCAGCCAGCGCCAGCGAGCCGATCCACATCATCACATAGGTGAACGGGATCTTCTTCCAGATGCCGCCCATGTTGCGAAGGTCCTGCTCGTCCGACAGCGCGTGGATCACCGATCCCGCACCAAGGAACAGCAGCGCCTTGAAAAAGGCGTGTGTCGTCAGGTGGAACATCGCCGCCGGATAGGCCGACACGCCAGCCGCAAAGAACATATAGCCAAGCTGCGAGCAGGTCGAATAGGCAATCACCCGCTTGATATCGAACTGCGTGAAACCGACGGTTGCCGCAAAGATCGCGGTCATCGCGCCGACCACAGTGATGATGTCCAGCGCAAGTGGCGCATATTCCAGCATCGGTGACAGGCGGCAGATCATGAAGACGCCTGCCGTTACCATGGTCGCCGCATGGATCAGTGCCGATACAGGTGTCGGGCCCTCCATCGCGTCGGGAAGCCAGGTGTGCAGGCCAAGCTGCGCTGACTTGCCCATCGCACCGATGAACAGCAGGATACCGGCAACTTCCAGCGCCGGCATAGCGGTGCCGAGGAAGTTGATATTTGTTCCAGCAGCATCCGCCGAATTGGCGAAGATCACATCAAATTCAATCGAGCCATAAATCTGGTAAACCGCAAGAATGCCAAGCGCGAAGCCGAAATCACCCACACGGTTAACCACAAAGGCCTTCATCGCGGCTGTGTGAGCGCTGTCCTTCTTGTACCAGAAGCCGATCAGCAGATAGG
>JAKMFG010000324.1 GCA_022425565.1 Alphaproteobacteria bacterium | reverse complement strand
CCCCCTCACATAACGCCGGCCGGAACCGGCATTAAAAAACCGGGCTCGCACGACGGGTACCGTCTCTGGAACGATCAGGAAGCCTCTTCCAGCTTCTCCTCACCACTCATGATCTTTTCAAACTTCTCGAAGAACATCTTCGAGAGCTTCTTAGCTGTACTGTTGATAAGCCGGCCACCAAGCTGGGCCAGCTTGCCGCCAGTTTCGGCCTTGGCGACATATTTGAGGATAGTATTCTCGCCATCCTCAATCAATTCCACGTCTGCGCCGCCTTTGGCGAATCCGGCAATGCCGCCATCACCTTCGCCGGACAGGCTGAACAGGCCGGGAGCCTTGCTTGGATCGAGAGTAACCCGGCCACCAAATTTGGCCTTCACCGGACCGACTTTCAACGTGACCTTGGCCACAAGCTCGTTATCGGACTCTTTTTCCAGCTCTTCACATCCCGGGATGCAGGCTTTCAGGATCGCCACATCGTTCAGTGCCGCAAAAACACGGTCACGCGGTGCAGGGATGGTGATTTCGTCGGCTAGTTCCATTCTGGGTGTCTCCTTTTAGACCCGGCAGGCAAATATTTGGCGGCATCCGCCAGCACGTCGGCATAGGCATCCGGCGTGTCCATATCGACAAAGAATCCTTCTCTGTCGGTTTCGAACGCATGAAGCAAGCCCGGCTCACGGTCAAGAAGACCGCGACAGCCGAGGTTGATCCCGCCATCAAGGACCGACTGCGCGGCCGAGGCCGGGAGAATAACAGGATTGCCGCGTTGGCGCGCCCCTTCATGCTCGCGGTACGGCACCGTGATTCGGCCCTCGGGGGCGGCGTTATGCGCGTCCAGCAGCAACAGGCAGTCCAGCGTCGTCAGGCGTGGCATATCTGCCGGCACAATCAGGAAACAGCTGCCCTCGCCTGCCGCCATAAGGCCGGCATGGACACTGCTCATCTGTCCCGTTGCATGATCATCATTCATCGTGAAATCTACAGGCATATCGGTCAGCGCCGTACGGATCTCATCCGCTTCATGGCCCAGAACCACGGTCACATCCGTATTGGGTATCGCTGAAAGGCTATCTGCGGTGCGCCTGACAAGAGGCACACTGGCGATCTCGAGCAGCAGCTTGTTGGGCACACCCATCCGGCGGGACTCACCCGCCGCCAGCAGAATGATCTTCAAATCAGCCATGCGCGGCCTCTGCGCGACTTGCGCTGCGACGGGTGCGGACAATCTCCGCCATGATCGACAGGGCAATCTCTTCCGGCGTGACAGCATCTATATGAAGTCCAGCCGGTGAGCGGACGTCACCGATAAACTCTGCCGCAATGCCAGCAGCGATCAGGCGGTCGCGATAGCTGGCAAATTTACGCCTGCTGCCGACAAAGGCCAGATATTCAGCGCCCAGCGGCAGGGCTGCCGTCAGCGAGGCAACATCACCCGACCCCTGGGTGGCGACAACGATGAAACGTCTTGTATTGCCGGATGCGGCAAGCTCCTCAGCTGTGGTGTAATGCCGGTCGGTGACCGGCGCGGCCTCGCCATCCATTACGCCATAGCTTGCAAGGGTGAAACCGAAACCGGCTGCGATACGCAGAAGCGCTCGTGCCACCGGCCCATCACCGAACACCAGCAACTCAGGCTGCGGCACCACGGGTTCGACGAAGATATCCATCGAGCCTTTGCTGGGACAGCCATTGCGCGCAAGCGTCACCATGCCCTCACCGTCCTGCTCACCATCCTGTTCATCTGCCATGAGTTCTTCAGGCCGCAGGCAAACAAGCGTCGCCTCGCCAGACTTGATCGCCTCTTTCGCGGCGCGCTGCACCGCGGAGGTGACACAGCCACCGCCAAGCCAGCCTTCGGCAAATTCACCATCATCCAGGACAAGCGCCTTCATCCCCGGCTTCGCCGCTGTCGAAGACAGCGTGCGCACGACCGTGGCTACCGCATGCGGCGTCCCCGCAGCCCGCAGGCGGGCTGCGACAGTCTCGACATCGCGTAAGGACAGATCAGGCGATTCCTTCGTCATAGCCGTTCAAGTTCCACTTCAAGTGCCGCAAGGCTTTCCAGTGTATTGCAGGGGGCGAACACATCGATGTGGGGCAGCGCCGCCGCCATGCTCGCCGCCACCGGCTCGTAATCCTTCCACCCAATCAGCGGGTTCAGCCAGATGGTCTTGCAGCCCTTGCGCTTCAGTTTTTCCATCGCAGTGCCGACACGTTCGGAAGAGCCGGTATCGTAACCGTCTGACATGATGATCACCACGCTCCTGCGGCCCAGCATGCGGCCTGCATACTGGCCTGTAAACTGGTCGAGACAGTGGCCGATGCGGGTGCCGCCGCCAAAACCCTGCGCCATCATCGACAGGCGATTCACGGCACGCAGCGTGTCGCTGTCGCGAAGCGCATCGCTGACGCACATCAGGCTGGTGTGAAAGATAAAGGCATCGGCCCGTTGGTCGACATCAATCAGCCCGCGCAGAAAGGCAAGAAAGACACGTGCATAAAGCGTCATGGAACCTGACACATCCAGTATCGCGACAAGATGAACCGGACGGTCCGGACGACGCCGTCGCAAAAGCTGCATCGGCTCGCCGCCGCTGGATACCGAACGGCGGATCACCCGTCGCAGATCGATCAGCGCACCTTTACGGGACGCCTTGCGCCGTCTGGAGCGGCGATACCGGATGGCGGCCGCGATGCGATGCGCCGCGCGCTCGGCCATGGCCTGGTCCTCGGGCAACAGGAACTCGCGCATGTCCGTCTTGTCATTATTGACCGTTTCGGTAGAGACGAGCTTGCCCTCACCGTCACTGTCCGCTTCGCCGTGATTGTCATTGTCGGGCGTGTCGGTATCGCCACTCTCGCCCGTGTCATGCTGTGACAGGAATTTCGAGAGGTTGCTGAACGCGCCCTGATCCTGGTTGAGATTGCTCACTGGCTTGTGCTTGGTACGCGACCGCCCGGGATTATGCCAATAGGCATCAAACAGATCGTCGAACTTCGAATATCCCTCTGCGTCGGCCGCACAAATGGCCTTCAGGGCCATACGAAGCTCGCGCGGGTCGCCGACATCCACCAGCGGCATGCTGCGCAGCGCCATCTCGGTTTCAGGCATGCCGACACGAAAGCCGTTGTCACGAAGATGGCGGGTAAATGCTCCCATCCGTTCCGCCGTGGTGGCGCGTGTCGGAAATCGCGTGACAACGGCCATGGCAGTCTACCCGGCCGCACCGGCAAGCCGCTGCGCGACTGGACCCGGAATAGAGGCCTGATCAGCCTCGGTC
>JAKMFG010000318.1 GCA_022425565.1 Alphaproteobacteria bacterium | reverse complement strand
CCGCAATGGGGATGGTCCGGGCGATGACATCATGCCGCTGCCAGTCAGAAAAGCCGACCAGATTGTCGGCGCCCATCAGCCAGCAGAACCGGTGTTGCTGGCAGCGGTGGCGAAGCGTCTGCAAAGTCTGCCAGGTGAATGCCGACCCGAACCCGGGTTCGGGCGCGATCACCCTGATTTTCCGGCGTGCGGCGGACAGATGCCGTGCCCCGTCGAGCCTGGCGCGAAGCGGCGCCATGCCTTCGCGCTGCTTCAACGGGTTCTGCGGACTGACAAGCCACCAGACCTCGTCCAGGCCAAGCTGCCGCGCGGCGCTGTCCGACAGGTGAAGATGGCCTTCATGAGCCGGGTTGAAGGACCCGCCAAACAGGCCGATTCGAAGCCGCCGTCTGTCATGGAACAGGTCCGGTGTCAGGTGGCGGCGTGCCTGGCTGGGATCAGCCATCGCGGACCTGGCCATTGCCTCTGACGAGATATTTGAAACTTGTGAGTTGTGCCGCCCCGACGGGACCGCGGGCATGCATGCGGCCGGTGGCGATGCCGATTTCCGCGCCCATGCCGAATTCGCCGCCATCGGCAAACTGGGTCGAGGCGTTGACCATGACGATGGCGCTGTCGATCTCGCGAAGGAAGCGCTCGGCGCTGTCCTTGTTCTCGGTGATGATGCAGTCGGTATGGTTTGATCCATAGGTCGAGATATGCGCTGCCGCCTCATCGAATCCATCGATGACACGGACCGAAATGATGCTGTCCAGATATTCGGTGCGCCAGTCTTCCTCGTCTGCCGGTGTCGCGCCCGCGATCAGCTCACAGCTCGCCGAATCACCCCGGATCGCGCAGCCGGCCTCGGCCAGCGCGGCGCCGACTGCAGGAAGGATGGCGCCAGCCACGCCGCGGTCGATCAGGATGGTTTCAGCCGCGCCGCAGATTCCGGTGCGCCGCATCTTGGCATTGACGGCGAGTTCGACCGCCTTGCTCGCATCGGCGTCGGAATCGATATAGAGATGGCAGATGCCCTCGAGATGGGCGAAGACAGGCACGCGCGCCTCGGTCTGCACACGCTCGACAAGCGAACGGCCACCGCGCGGGATGATGACGTCGATCTCGCCGCTTGCTGCCAGCATCGCCCCGACAGCGCCGCGGTCGTCTGTCGGCACCATCTGAACGCCGCCGCGCGGCAGGCCCGCCGCTGCCAGCCCGGCGCCCATTAGTTCGGCGAGATAACCGGATGTCTCACGGCTGTCGCTGCCGCCGCGCAGGATGGCGGCATTGCCGGCGATCAGGCATAGCCCTCCGGCATCGACAGTGACGTTGGGACGGGATTCATAGATCACACCAATCACGCCAAGAGGTGTCGCGACACGTGCGATATCGAGGCCGTTCGGACGGCTCCAGCGGGCCAGTTCGCGCCCGATCGGGTCTTCTAGGCCGGTAATCTGGTCGAGCCCGGCCGCCATGCCCTGGATTCGGGCGGGCGTGAGGGTCAGCCTGTCGACAAAGGCGGCGCTGATGCCGTTTGCCCTGGCGCGCGCGACATCGGCCTCGTTCAGTGTGAGGATTTCGGCTTCATGTTCGCGTATCAGGCTGGCGGCGGCATGAAGCGCGGCCTTGCGCTGGTCGAAGGACGACATGGCAAGCGCCGCCTGTGCCTCGCGCGCGGTGCGCACAAGCGCCGAGATCAGCGCGGCGTGATCGCCCGCCTTCATCGCGGCGTCGATATCTGTGGCACCTGTATCTGTGGCTGTCGTCATGGCTGTCATTCGCTGCTCCCCGGGTCTGGCGGCGCTCAACCGCTTTGCTCCAGCATCACGAGATTGTCGGCATGGACCACTTCGTCCCGGCCACGATATCCTAGCAAACCTTCAATTTCACGGCTTTTGTGGCCCAGAATCACCCGTGTATCGGTGGCTGAATAGGCGGTGAGGCCGTGCCCGATCACCTGTCCTGCCTCGTCTTCAATGGCGATCAGGTCGCCCCGCTCGAAGTTGCCGCTTGCCGAGGTTACACCTGCGGGAAGAAGCGAGCGCCCCTGCCGGATGGCGCGCAGCGCACCGGCATCGACATGAAGCGCACCGCGCGGCGTCAGCGATCCCCCAATCCAGCGTTTGCGGGCTGTCAGAGGGCTGTGCTCGGCACGAAACAGCGTATGCTGCGCGCCGTTTATCACCGCACTCAGCGGGCGCGCGCCCTGGCCGTCGCATATGACCATGCCGCAGCCTGCATTCATTGCGATCCGTGCCGCCTCCAGCTTGGTGACCATCCCGCCTGACGCATAGGCGGCATTGGCGCTGCCGGCCATTGCCATGACCTCGTCATTCAGCGAATCGACTCGTGCCACATGCACGGCGTCCGACGAATGACGCGGATTCGCGGAATAGAGCCCGTCGATGTCCGACAGCAGCACCAGCAGGTCGGCGCTGATCATCGCCGCCACACGGGCGGCCAGCCTGTCATTGTCGCCAAAGCGGATTTCGGCTGTCGCCACCGTGTCATTCTCGTTCACCACCGGCACCGCGCCAAGCTCGAGAAGTGCGCCCATCGTGGCGCGCGCGTTCAGGTGCCGCCGGCGGGTTTCGGTATCCTCTGGCGACAGCAGAATCTGCGCCACACCGATGCCATGTGCCGCCATGGCCTCACGCCATGCATGTGCCAGCATGACCTGGCCGGTGGCAGCGGCGGCCTGTTTTTCCTCGAGCGCCAGCTCGCGCCCGTCGATGCCGAGCTCGCGCCGGCCGAGTGCGATTGCCCCGCTTGAAACGACGACCACATTCTTGCCGGCCTCACGCAGCATGGCGATATCGCTGGCTACATTGGCAAGCCAGGCAGAATTTACCGCACCATGCGCATCCTCGACCAGCAGCGATGATCCAATCTTGATGATGATGGTATTCGCCGATTCGATTGCGGCTGCCGCATCGCTTGCGGCGCCGGTTACGGCGACCATGGTTCCGGTTCCTTCACCGGTGCCTCGGCCTCGCGCGCAATGTCGATCTGCTTCACCAACTGGCGCAGCAGTGGGCGTACGCCGGCACCGCTGACCGATGACAGGGTGGTGATTTCGCCGGCACCAGCGTCGCGAAGCGCGTCGGCGACATCCTCGGCATAGCCTTCGGGCGAGGCATCGACCTTGCTCAGCGCGATGATTTCAGGCTTCTTGGCAAGCTCGGCACCATAGGCAGCAAGCTCGGACCGCAGCGTCTTCCAGGCTGCGACCGGGTCCTCGCCGGTCACATCGACAAGATGAAGCAGCACACGGCAGCGCTCGACATGGCCAAGGAACCTGTGGCCAAGGCCGGCGCCCTCATGCGCACCCTCAATCAGTCCGGGAATGTCAGCCACCACGAATTCACGCTCGTCCACGCCGACGACACCCAGATTGGGATGAAGCGTGGTGAACGGATAATCGGCGATTTTCGGCCGCGCGGCGGATACCGCGGCAAGGAAGGTGGATTTGCCGGCATTCGGCATGCCAAGCAGCCCGGCATCGGCGATCAGCTTCAGCCGCAGCCAGACCCACATTTCCTGTCCGGTCTCGCCCGGCTGCGACTTGCGCGGGGCGCGGTTCGTCGAGGATTTGAAAAAGGCGTTGCCCTTGCCGCCGGCGCCGCCCTTGGCGAGGACGAATTCCTGGCCTTCTTCGGTCAGGTCGGCAAGTACGGTTTCCTGGTCTTCTGCCAGAATCTGGGTGCCGACGGGAAGTTTCAGCCCGACATGGTCGCCGGAAGCACCGAATCGGTCACGACCCGCGCCAGGTCGGCCCGACTGCGCCTTGAAATGCTGCTGGTAGCGGTAATCGATCAGCGTGTTCAGACCGGCCACCGCGCGTGCGACCACATCGCCGCCGCGGCCGCCGTCACCACCGTCTGGTCCACCAAACGGCACATGCGCCTCACGCCGGAAACTGACGGCACCGGGGCCACCATGTCCTGATCGGATAAAGATCTTGGCCTGATCCAGAAACTTCATTGTCACGTCCGGCAGCGGGTTGTCATACCATGGCGCAGCATGGCAGGGGGATGGCCCCGTGGCAAACGGGGCCGGCAATCAAAAAGGGGACAACGATACCGTCATCCCCTCGGGCGGGCTGCCGTTACAGGCGCCCGGTCTCTTTTCATCCGGAAGCCTATTCGGCAGCCTCGGCGGTTGGCAGCACGTTCACGAACATGCGACCGCCGGACTTCTCCTTGAAAGCAACCTTGCCCTCAATCAGGGCGAACAGCGTGTGGTCCTTGCCCATGCCGACATTCTCGCCGGGATGAACCTTGGTGCCGCGCTGGCGCATGATGATGTTGCCGGCGAGAACCGATTCGCCGCCGAACTTCTTCACGCCAAGACGGCGACCAGCTGAGTCGCGACCGTTACGTGAGCTACCACCTGCTTTTTTATGTGCCATTTTCCAGCTCCCTTAAGCTGTTGGTGCGCGCTGCGCGCCAGATTTAGGACTTTGCTGCCTTTTTGGCGGCCGCTTTCTTTGCGGTTGCCTTTTTTGCAGCGGTCTTCTTCGGTGCTGCCTTGGCTTCTGCCTTCGGCGCCGCTTTCTTGGCTGCTGCCTTCTTTGCTGCTGCTTTCGGCGCTGCCTCTTCCTTGGCGGCGGCCTTCTTGGCCGGTGCCGCTTTCGGCTTCAGTGACTTGCCGTCTTCGGCAATGGCATTGATCTTCAGCAGTGTCAGGTCCTGACGATGCCCCTGGGTGCGACGATGATTCTTCCGGCGCTTGCGGCGGAAGATGATGATCTTCGGTCCACGGGTTTGGCTGACGATTGTGGCGCTCACGGCCGCACCTTCGACCCGCGGGGTCCCGATAGTGACCTTGTCGCCGTCGCCAAGCATGACGATATCGTCGAGAATCACCTCGGCGCCTTCGTCAGCGGCGATCCGCTCGACCAGAATAGTGTCGTCCTTGGCCACGCGGTACTGCTTGCCGCCTGTTCTTACCAACGCATACATGGCTTCCATCCTCGTTCCTACCGCGCCCTTCGCAGGCGGGCCCTTTAAAAGCCCTGTCCCTGACAGCGTGACGCCGGCTATGCCGCGTCCCACCTAATCTTACCC
>JAKMFG010000301.1 GCA_022425565.1 Alphaproteobacteria bacterium | reverse complement strand
TTGATTAATTATGTCTGAATTCTGACATTTTCCATCGTCAAATTGTTTTTTTGCCACCTTGCACAGGCCCGCCCATCATCCTTTCAACGATGCCATTCAAGGGAGGCCAAAATGCAGATGATGCCGTCGCTACAGGTCAAGCAGAAGCAGGCACTTGTGATGACCCCGCAGCTGCAGCAAGCCATCAAGCTGCTGCAGATGACGAATCTTGATATTTGTAATTTCCTGCAGGAGCAGGCGCTGGAGAACCCGTTCATCGAAGTCGAGAACGGCGCCGACCACACCCCGGCAGCCGATCTTGCACCAGCCGCCACGCCGGTCGCCGCACCGGCGGCCGAAGCAGAGGCAGTCGCCGCACCATCAGCCGGCGAGGGGCTCGACCGTGATATGAAGGAAGGCGGCGCGCTTGCGGATGATCCGACAGCCCATGCCGACCTCGAGAACCGGTTTGGCTCAGAAGGCCTTGACTATGGCCACGCCCAGCGCGGCAAGCATGCCGATCTCGACTGGGATGGTCTTGCCAACCTGGCCGAACAGGGACCTGAGAGCCTTGTACAGTTCGTTCTTCGCCAGATCGACCTGACGATCTTTGATCCACGCCAGAGGGTCATCGCCTATGCGCTGTCTGAGGCGCTGGAGCCGAGTGGCTGGCTTGGCAGACCCTTGTCCGAGATCGCTGCCGCCTGCGGCACCGAAGATGAAGAGGTCGAAGCTGTTCTGGAAATCGTCCAGCGGCTCGAGCCCGAGGGCGTCTTCGCCCGTGACCTTGCGGAGTGTCTTCGGATTCAGGCACGCGAGCGCGGCGAGCTGGACGACGTCATGACTGTCGTTCTGGACAATCTGGAAGTGCTTGCAAGTGGTGAAATGGCCCAGCTGGCACGCCGCGCCGGCGGAACAGTCGAGGATGTGGCAAGATGCCTGAAGCTGATTCGCGAGATGAACCCGAAGCCGGGCGAGGCCTATGAGGCCGAACCTCTGCGCGTTCACGCCCCCGATGTTGTTGTCTCGCGCGGCAAGGATGGCTGGATTGTCGATCTGAACCGTTCGACCCTGCCTTCGCTGGTGATCAATGAAGAATATGCCGCACAGATCGGCAAGGCCGGGCGTGGCAAGACAGCAGAGGCCGGAAACACCTTCGTCAACGAGGCGATCGGATCTGCCCGCTGGCTTCGCCGGGCGCTCGACCAGCGCAACAGCACAACGCTGAAGATTGCTGGCGAAATTGTCCGGCAGCAGGCGGATTTCCTGACCCAGGGTCTGTCGGCGCTGAAGCCGCTGGCTTTGAAGGACATTGCCGAGGCTGTTGGCATGCATGAAAGCACTGTCAGCCGCGTGACCAGTGGCCTGCTGATGGCAACGCCGAAAGGCTGCTATCCGCTAAAGTCGCTGTTCAGCGTATCGCTTGTCACCGATGAGGGTGATGCCAAGGCGGCAGCGGCCGTTCGCAACATGATCGAGGCGATCATTGACGGTGAGCCGGCTGGCAAGCCGCTGAGCGATGATGCCATCGCCATGATGGTGTCTGAAAAGGGTGTGAAACTGGCCCGTCGCACCGTCGCCAAATATCGCGACATGCTGAAGATTCCATCATCCTCGGAGCGCCGTCGCCGGGCCCGTCTGGCCATGGCCGGCTAAGTTCGCCTCCGGCATCCATGGTGGGTGCCGGCACGTGGCGTCGTGCGTTGCAGTAAGTCTACAGGAAGCTGCTGAGCAGGCGGGTTTCAGACGCGGCAGGGCGGTCTTGCTCGTCGAAATGTATGATTTCGATAGCCGGGACGGCCTTGGCAACCTGATCGTCGCCGGACATGCCATCGACCATGTCTTCGATGGCCTGATCGTCTGTATCAAAGAATTTGTCTTGCATGGAACCCTCCAACTGGTGGGATATCCGCTGCAAGTTCTATGCCATTGCGGCCACGCTCTTGAGGAAGTCGCTATGCGTTTCAGGCATATCCGCCAGCGAGCGGAACAGCCTGTCGGCAGGGAATGCCCGCACCCGTGTCGGCCCTTCTGCCACTGCCGTCAAATCCCAGTTGCCGCGCGCCAGAACTTCAGGAATTCCAAATAGCTCGTCTGGCTCGAATTCCCGGATTTGTCCCAGCCCGGCCTGATCGACAACGGCGATACGTCCTGTTGTCACCAGAAAGAAATGTGTGGCCTGCTGGCCGGCGCAGAAAAGCGCTTCTCCATGGAACAATGTGATAAGGGAGGTGCCTGTCATGCTGCTTCCCAGCTTGCCGGGCGGCGGCGGACAAGATCAGATGCGATGGAGCGGGACAGCGGCCAGACAAGCGCACCGCCGCGTTTTAGCGCTGCCTCCAGCGTATCCTGCCTGATGGCAACCAGCTGGCAGGTGCCGGTTGCGGTTACAGGCGAGCTGTAGCTGTCGAAGGCCAGCGCCTCGCAAAGGCCGATCAGATCGCCATCGCCATAGGCCTTGCCATCTTTGTCCGTTGCTGTGCCAGTCTCCAGACAGAAGATCAGCGCGGTAGGCTCGCCGCTGGCGATAATGGGGGCGCCTGCCTCAACTGTCCGGCGAGGCTGGGCGTCCCATTCGATCATGGATTTCAAAAGCTCGATCATCGCTTGTCTCCTGTAAACGAAGACGACGCACACCGGGAAATGTTAGCCGAAAGCGCGCTAATACCCCTTATTTTGGAATATGTCGGTCACGCAGAAGGTCGATGATGGCTTTTGTATGCTCGTCGGACATGCCGAGCTCGTTCTGCATATGCGCGATCCTGTCCATCTCGTCCTGGCTGATGACGCCGTCGCTCAGTGCGGCGACGATCTCCGCCTCGAAGATGTCCTGCCGGCGCGTGATCTGGTTTGAGAAGGCGGTGGCGACAATACCTGTGAGAAGGGCGACGACACAGACGCCCATGACCGCCGTGATAGCGCCGACCAGCTTGCCGACTGGCGTGACCGGCGAGACATCGCCGTAACCGACTGTGGTCAGGGTGATCAGCGACCACCACATGGTCGTCGGTATCGACGAGAAATTATCCGGCTGCGCCTGGTGTTCGACCACATACATCAGCGAGCTGGAGGCAAACAGCGCAATGAAGAACAGGTACATGGCAGCACCGAAGGCACTTTTTTCCGACCGGATGGCAGCAATCAGATCCTCAAGCGCGCTGGAATAGTGCGAAATCTTGAGCAGGCGCACCAGGCGCAGAACCCGCAGCCAGCGCAGGTCCATCTCGCCGAGCAGAAGCGGCAGCAGGCTTGGCAGGATGGCGACCAGGTCGATCAGCCCGGTGAAGCTGAAGATATATTCCATTCGCCGCCGGAACGGCGAGTTGTGGTGGCTGGCCTCGTTGGCGGCCATGCACCAGATGCGCAAGATGTACTCCATGCCGAAGATCGTCACCGAGACCATTTCAAAGATGAAGAAGGCGGTGCCGTATTTGCTGCCAAGGGAACTGACCGATTCCATCGATACGGCAACAAGGTTGAGCAGGATCATCGCTGACAGGAACCTGTCGCAGATGCGGCTGGCGCGGTCGTTTCCACTCGACCGCGTCAGAATCTGAAGCATGCGTTTCTTGGTCACAATCGGACGCAGCATTCCGAAAAATCCCCCTAGCCGGTGTATCATAGGCACGACCGGGACGGGCTGAAAAGGGTGCAGTGCTGTCAGCCTTGCTTCAAGGTCGCTTCAGGATTGCTTCAGAATTGCGTCAGGGCTGGCTTAGATCTGTTGCGATCTCGGCTGTTTCGATGCAGCGATCGGCAAATCCCATCGCCGCCGCACGGCCGTGAAGATGGAACATGCGCATCATGCCGAAACGTGCCGCCGCATAGGCGACAGCCTCGGGATCACGGCGAATTCCGGCCACCATGTCGAGAAGTGCCTCGACATTATCGCGGATCGCCTCAAGCCGCGCCACATCATCGCGGCTAAGCTTTTCGTCTGCCAGGGGAAGGGCAGTTCCGGTGCTGCCGGGAGCCGGGAAATTGATCACCTCACCCATTTGTGGCCTCCAATTGCGTATCGACGGCATCATCGGGGCAGCGCGCCATCTTGACGCTGAAGTGATGCGGCCCGGCCGCATTTATACTTTCAACAAGGCGAAGTGGAATGATGCGGTTGGCGTTGATTGTCACGGCTGTATTGCGCAGCTTCACAAGCCCGTCCTCAAACGGGCCGTTATGCGACAGGCGCATACCGGTGATCACCCGGCACCCGTCGAGCTGTGCGGTGGTGCTGTCCATGAAAGCGACCTGCTCGCTTCCCTCGACGGGTTCCGGCGGTGGAGGCGGAGGTGTGTCCACCTGAGGCGCCAGAACCGATCCATCGGGGAGCTTGTTCTCGAAATCGATCACATACATGTTGCAGGCGCCAAGTCCGAGACACAGTGCGGACGCAGCGATAATCGTAATGCCCTTGTCCCAGTTCATGCAGCCCTCCGTCATGATGATGCCGTGGTCACCGGAAGCGTTGAATGCTCCGGCCCCGTGGGTTGTTAACGACGACATCGCCGATGATGTTAGACTTTTCAGGAATCAGCGTGGCGCCTTGCACGCCGCCGCGTCTAGTCGGTGTCCGTCGCCAGCATCAGTTCGCCACCAACGCCGATCCTGTGGCCGATGTCGAAGAACAGTTGCGGATCGAGGGATTTGTCGCCGATGCGAATTTCATAGTGAAGGTGGGCGCCGTCCACCCTGCCGGTCCGGCCCATTTTGCCGACAACCGTCCCGGCCACGACATCGGCGCCTTTGCGGATGGTGATCTTGGCGAGATGCGCATAGGTGGTGGTGACGCCATAGGCATGGCGGACCTGTACAACCTTGCCGAAGGACCCCTTGCGGCCGGCAAAAATGACCGTTCCCGGTGCTGGCGCCTGCACAGTTTCCTGCCAGGTCCCGGCAAGGTCGATGCCGTGATGGAAGCGGCGCTTTTTCAGCACGGGGTGCTTGCGCCAGCCATAGTCACTAGAGATGTAGAAATACAGCATCGGTGGCTTCAGCGGCACCTTGCGAAGCATCGAGCGGTGATCCTCCACCGCCATTGCAAGCCTGGCAAAATTCGCAGCCTCGACATAGTTCTGCAGCGAGCCGGCTTCCGGAAGTGATGTTTCGGGAAGGCCGATCTCGACCAGGCTCTGGCGAATGCCACGCACTTCGCGGGCCATCGAGCGGAGAAGTTTGCGCTCTCGGCTCTGCTCGGTGAAGACCGGCAGGCCGTTGTCAGGCGCATTCGGCACCATTTCCAGCCCGCCTGCGGGCGGCACCGGTAACGGGGGCCGTTGCAAGGTCATCATCGCGATGTTGTCGAACTCCAGCTCGGCAATGCTCTTCTCGGGTGACGGGTCGTCCGCGATTTCTGGCCCGATACCGGGAATGTCTGCCAGCGACGGCGACAGCATTGCCAGTTCGGCGGCCGGTGGCAGCGGGACCATCATGTCCGGTTCATGGAGATGGGCTGGAAATGGCGCATCCTCGTCTTCGGAATCTTCATCCTCAGGGACAAGGATGGAATGCGGCAGGGCCGCCATCATGTCTTGCGGCCGTTCGACGGGTGGTGCGGTCACGTCATCGGTTGCGGGCGGGATCACGGCGAGGGACGGAGATGCATCACTCAATATGGCAGCCGGTGGAAGTGCAGGTGGCGGCGTTGTTGCCATCGCCAGTTGGGTCACTTCGGGCAGGCTATCTGTTTCAGCGTCGCTTTGGTTGGCCCTGTCGGTGGCCGGTATGGCCAGAATTGGCGCGGTCGGTTGCGCAGAGGCGGCTGGGTCCTCGCTCGGCAACATGATTGCGGGCGGTGCGCTGGCTTCGGCCGGGGTGATGGTTTCGTTTGTGACCACCTCGACCGACTTGTAGCCAACGAACAATGTCGCTGCTGCGATCACGCCAGTTCCAACGAATCCGGCAAAGGCAGCGCCAAGGATCAGGGCGGGTTTGACCGTGATCTCCACCGGACCCTTGCGGGTCAGGAACAGGAAACGCGTTTCCTGCAGGAACCAGTGCCTGCGCCTGACCACCATAGGGCGGTTCGGGCTGTCGCTGCGCAACATTGTCGGAGTGAAGCGTCGCAGGATCTGGCTGAGTAGTCTGGTCATGGCTATCCGAGCTTGTGCCAGAGGATAGCCATAAGGCCGATGTTGGTCACCAGCTGCATGGCGACAAGAAACAGAAGCAGCTTGTTCGGGCCCTGGTTCCGGACGTTCAACTGGAAGGACGGCATTTTCAGCGCGTCATCAAGCCCGGTCTTTGTCTGGGGCAGCTCAGATGGATCATAATCGGGAGGCGTCACCTTCGCTGTTGCCGCCGCAGCCGGCGCCGCAGTGACACCGGGAACGGAAAACTCTGCAACGTCTCCGGCCGGGCGCGACTGGATGACGGTTTCGCCGCCATCTGTCATTGCGGTCGAGACCTCGTTGCGGATTTCTTCAATGCGCTTTCGAATGTCGATTACGTCTTCGGCCATGATGGACCCCGGATTTCATTTAACTTTTCGCATGCCCCGTCGTTCATGTGTCTGCGACAAGATACGAGGCAGAGCCGTACGAATCCGTTAACGACATTATGCCAAATTTGTTACCCTGCGAGCAGGGGTCAGCGCATTAATTTTTCACCCAATATTTTTTTGGCGTGATTACAGGAGGATGTGATGTTCGAGCACGACAAGAAGACCGAGATGGGTGACGGAGTCACGTCATTGATCGATGCTGACATGCGAATCACCGGAACTGTCGTCTCATCCGGGGACATCATCCTCGCCGGCGGTGTAGATGGCGAGATCAAGTGCCGGAATCTTCTGATCGAGGATCAGGCGGTGCTGACAGGCAACATAAATGCCGATGAAGCTGTGGTCGCCGGTCAGGTTAGTGGCGAGGTGAATGTCGCCGTTCTGCGTATCAAGGATACGGGGATATTCGATGGCATCATCAAGGCCAACGGTGTCGAGGTCGACAACGGTGCGGTG
>JAKMFG010000283.1 GCA_022425565.1 Alphaproteobacteria bacterium | reverse complement strand
CGCGTGGCTCCGACCCGGCCATTACCACATGGCTTACAGTGTCATCCTCGCCCCATAGCGCAAGCTGCCCACGAAGGGCGACCGCCATGTCGTAGCTCAGCGCATTCAGGGCCTTCGGTCGGTCGATCAGGACAAGCCCTGCTCCACCATGTGTTGAAAATCGGATATCATCCTGCTGCATTGCGTCGCGTCCCGATGCTGGCTATATGTCCCAAACGAGGTGGGCACTCCCCTCCCTGAGATTTGGAGCGAAGATGAGCAGAGGTCAATACCCGGCCACACGCATGCGCCGCAACAGGATGAAGGCGTTCTCGCGCCGCATGCTTGCCGAGCACAAGCTGTCGGTCGACGATCTGATCTGGCCGCTGTTCGTCATCAAGGGTGATGACACGGTTGAACCGGTGACATCGATGCCCGGCGTTTCGCGTCACAGCATCGACCGGCTGGTCACGCAGGCGCAGGAAGCGGAGGCTCTTGGCATTCCGGCCATTGCCGTCTTTCCGTCGATCGACCCGGCCCTTAAGGACAATGATGGCACGCTGGCGGGTGATGGCGACAATCTGGTCTGCCGGGCCGTACGCGCCATCAAACAGGCCTGTCCCAAACTCGGCGTGATCTGCGATGTGGCGCTCGACCCGTTCACCGACCATGGCCATGACGGCATTCTGCGTGATGGCGAGATCGTGAATGACGAGACTGTTGCGGCACTCTGCCGGCAGGCGGTGTGCCAGGCAGATGCCGGATGCGATATCATCGCGCCTTCCGACATGATGGACGGCCGTGTCGCCGCGATCCGCGACGTGCTCGACGATGCCGGCCACCAGAATGTTCAGATCATGTCCTACGCGGCGAAATACGCCTCGGGATTTTACGGTCCGTTCCGCGAGGCCGTCGGGGCCAGCAAGCTCGCCGGTGGGGATGGCAAAGCCAGCTACCAGATGAACCCGGCCAATAGCGACGAGGCGATGCACGAGATCAGCCTCGACCTTGCCGAAGGTGCCGACATCATCATCATCAAGCCCGGCATGCCCTATCTCGACATTCTGAGCCGCGCAAAGGCCGAATTCGGCGTGCCTTGCGTTGCCTATCAGGTGTCTGGCGAATATGCGATGATCAAGGCTGCCAGTGCCAATAACTGGCTTGACGGCGAGCGCGCGATGATGGAAAGCCTTCTTGGTTTCAAGCGTGCAGGCGCCGACGCCATTCTGACCTATTTCGCGCCCGATGCGGCAAGGCTGCTGGCAAAGGGCTGAAAACAGCTGACGCGGGACCTTGGCAGCGATAACCGGTCGCAGACCAATTCCCCCGACTAACCAATTCCCCCGACTAAGGGAGCCCATCATGACAGTCACAGCATCCGACATCCGGAACGCCGCCGAGCTATTGGAAGGCCAGACCATCCGCACACCATTCGTTACAGCTCCGATGCTGTCGCGGACACTTGGTTGCGAGCTTATGCTGAAGCTGGAAAACCTTCAGCACACTTCATCTTTCAAGGCGCGCGGCGCCTTCATGGCGATGCAGGCCCTTGGCGCCAAGGAACGTGAACGCGGCGTAATCACCATGTCGGCGGGTAATCACGCCCAGGCCGTTGCCTATCACGCAATGAATATGGGCATACCGGCCGTCATCGTGATGCCGGCACAAACACCCTTCGCCAAGGTATCGCGCACCCGCTCATTCGGTGCTGAAGTGGTTCTCGAAGGGCGTAACCTGAATGAATGCGAGGGGCTGGTCTCGCAGCTCGTCGAAGAGCGCGGCCTGTCCCTGATTCATCCCTATGACAATGAGCTTGTCATGACTGGCCAGGGCACGGCCGGGCTAGAAATGCTGACAGATTGCGATGATCTGGACGCGCTTGTCGTGCCGATTGGCGGCGGCGGGCTGATCGGCGGTATTGCCACCATCGCCCGCGACATGCGCCCGAACCTGAAAATCTATGGTGTCCAGACCGAACTCTACCCGACGATGAAACTCGCTGTCGCCGGCAAGGACATCATCTGTGGCGGCGAGACGCTGGCCGAAGGCATTGCCGTGAAGAAACCGGGTGGGGTGACCAAGCCAGTGGTCAGCAATCTTGTCGACGACATCCTGTTGGTCAATGAGCAGTCGCTTGAATGGGCGGTCGGCAGCCTGATCGAACAGCAACGGATCGTGTCCGAAGGCGCAGGCGCCGCCGGCATTGCCGCGATCTGGCAGCACCCGTCCCTCTTCGCCGAGAAAAAGGTCGGCGTGGTGATCTGTGGCGGCAATATCGACCCGCGCCTGCTTGCCTCGATCCTGAACCGCAACATGGCAAGCGACGGCCGCCTCGCGCGGCTACGCATCGACATCTCGGACGAGCCCGGCATGCTGGCGGCGATCACCGCCTCGATCAGCCGTTGCGGCGGCAACATCGTCGAAATCTACCACCAGCGGCTGTTCTATGACGTGCCGGCCAAGCTGGCGAAGATCGATGCTGTCATCGAAACACGCGGCCCGGACCATGTGGACGAGATCATTGCCGACCTTCGCGGATCAAACTTCCTGGTCCGGCAGCTTGAAGACAGCTCCGCAAGCTAGACAGCAGGAACAGACAATAAGGGTGCGGCATCTGTTTCCTTGCCTCTCCCACCGAAACAGGACAGCCTGAAGACATGGATCAGGATAAGCGCCTCTTACATCTGCCGCCGCTCCAGATGCGGCTCAGCATGCGGTCCGACTGCCCCTACATCAGCGGGCGGACGGAACAGCGTGTGGCTGTTGATATATCGGAAAACCCGTCGCTTCACGACGAACTGGCACGCGCTGGCTTTCGGCGGGTGGAAAACTGGGCCTACAAGCCCGTCTGCCCGCAATGCAAGGCCTGCCTTCCCTGGCGGGTGGATGCAGACGGCTTCAAGCCTGGCCGTAACCTTGCAAGGATCAACCGTGCAAACAGCGACCTGACCCGTAGCGTCGGACGTATCCGCCCGACCAACGAGCAGTACAACCTGTTCCTGAAGTACATCAATGGCCGGCATAGCGACGGCCAAATGGCGAATATGGGGCGGGACGACTTCATCTCGATGATTGAAAACAGTCCGATTGAATCCTGCATCATAAGCTACCGCGACGAAGATGGCAGGTTGGTGGGCTGTGTCCTGACAGATGTTCAGGATGACGGGCTGAGCGCCGTCTATTCCTTTTTTGACCCGGCCGAGACGGCTCGCTCACTTGGCACCTATATGATCCTCGATCTACTGAAATACACGGTTGAGCAGGACCTGCCATGGCTCTATCTGGGCTATTTCGTCGCCGGCAGCCAGAAGATGATGTACAAGTCGCGTTTCCAGCCGGCCGAAGTGTTTGTCGATGGCAGCTGGCAAGCCTATTCGGATCGCGCCGACTGATCAGCAAACAGACGCATCAGGTAAAGCGCGCAGGCCGCGGGAAGCCGGTCGGCGGCATCTTGCCTGTGCCAGCGCGTTTGCCAAGCCATTCAGACATGTCCGGCTCGGTGCGCGTACGCCCACCCCCGGCCTTCCATGACAGGCCAGCCTCGGCGGAATAGACGGTGACGTCGGCAAGCCCACCATCCTTGAAGCGCTGCAGGATCACACCCTTTCCGCGGGTCATTTCCGGCACTTCGTCAATGGGGAAGACCAGCAGCTTGCGGTTCATCCCAACCGAGGCGACCATATCACCCTCGGCAACGCAGCAGGCCACCGCCCGCGCCGTGCCGGAAATATTCAGTACCTGCTTGCCGGACCTTGTCTGCGCCAGCGCCGCCTCAGTCGGCACCAGAAGACCATGTCCGGTGCTGGCAGCAACCAGCATCCGCTTGCCCTCGGCCTTCAGCAGCCGGACGATATCGACATCGGCGGGAAGATCGACCATCAGGCTGACCGGCTCGCCAAAGCCGCGGCCGCGCGGCAGCTTGTCGCCGGACAGGGTGTAAAAGCGTCCATTCTCGGCAAACAGAAGAATCTTGTCGGTGGTCTCGGCATGAAGAATGAAAGCCGGACCATCACCTTCCTTGAACTTGTATTCCGCCTCGAGGTCCTGATGGCCCTTCATCGCGCGGATCCAGCCATTCTTCGAACAGATGACGGTGATCGGCTCGCGCTCCACCAGAATTTCAGCAGCGTCGACATCGATATCCGGCGCCTCGGCGCAGTCGGTACGGCGCGCATCGCTCTTTGCGAACACGGATTTCATGTCGCGGATTTCACCGGTGATGCGCTGCCATTGCAGGGTCTCGTCGCCAACCAGCGCGGTCAGCTCCTCCTGCTCGGTGATCAGCTGCTCGCGTTCGGTCTTCAACGCCATTTCTTCAAGCCGGCGAAGCGAACGAAGCCGCATGTCGAGAATGGCATTGGCCTGTGTCTCGGTCAGCTCAAACCGCTCCATCAGCCTGGCGCGCGGGCTCTCCGCCTCGCGGATGATGGCGATGACCTCGTCCAGATTGAGATAAACGACCAGATAACCCTCGAGGACCTCAAGACGTAACGCGATCTTGCCAAGCCGGAAGTTCGAGCGGCGGACAAGAACCTCGCGGCGATGCGCCAGCCAGGCATTCAGCGTTTCGCGAAGCGACATCACTCCAGGGCGGCCATCGGAATCGAGCACATTCAGGTTCAGCGGCACACGCGTTTCAAGGTCAGTCAGCTTGAACAGGCTCTCCATCACAACTTCAGGCTCGAGACGCCGGCTCTTCGGCTCAAGGACGATGCGCAGGTCCTCAGCCGATTCATCGCGGATATCGGCAAGAAACGGCAGCTTTTTGGCCTGCAGCATGTCGGCCATACGTTCAATCAGGCGGGATTTCTGCACCTGATAGGGAATTTCGGTAACGACGACCTGCCAGGCACCACCCTTTTCCTTTTCGACGGACCAACGGGCGCGCACCCGGAACCCGCCTCGCCCAGTGGCATAGGCCTCGCGAATGCTGTCGGCAGGCTCGACGAGGATGCCGCCAGTCGGGAAGTCGGGGCCCCTGACATACCCCATCAGAGTGTCCACCGATGCGTTCGGATGCTTGATAAGATGAAGTGCGGCGTCGGCAAGTTCGGTGACATTGTGCGGCGGGATCGAAGTCGCCATGCCGACCGCAATACCTTGCGCGCCATTCGCCAGCAGATTCGGAATGCCGGCGGGAAGAAGGCAGGGCTCCTCGGACTCACCATCATAGGTCGGACGGAAATCGACCGTATCTTCGTCAATGCCATCGAGCAGCAGCTGCGCGACCTCGGTCATGCGCGCTTCTGTGTAGCGCATGGCGGCAGCATTATCGCCATCGATATTGCCGAAATTGCCCTGCCCGTCGACCAGCCGGTAACGCATCGCGAATTCCTGCGCCAGCCGGACCATCGCGTCATAGATCGCAGCATCGCCATGCGGGTGGAATTTACCCATGACATCGCCGACAACGCGAGCGGATTTCTTGAAGCCCTGCCCCGGATCCAGCCGCAGCTGGCGCATTGCAAACAGCAGACGGCGATGCACCGGTTTCAGGCCGTCACGGACATCGGGAAGCGAACGTGAGGTAATGGTCGACAGCGCATAGGCGAGATATCGCTCGCTGAGCGCCGCCGAAAAGGCGGTGTCGATAATCCGGTCGTCGGTGCCGGTCACCACGTCGTCGCTCATCAGCGCATACCCTTATCATTGAAACGGCAGTCCGGCGGACATGGCCGGCACCGTGAATAACAGCCTAGTTATATCCAATAGATATTGAGGTGGCTATACCGTAGAGCCACCATATATGCCTGCAACAAGGTCGGCGAGACGACGTCGCTGCGGCGGCAGGTCCACATGGTGCGCGGCAAAGACCCGGCGCTCGAAAAAATGTCCGGTCAGGGCGAGCCCGGCTTCGAAATCATGTCGGTTGCAGGCAACACCGCCGAGAAATTGCGGCAAGACCAGCATGCGTCCGGCGAACTCCCCGGCTTCCCCCTCGGCCACCGCACGGCCCGATTTCGGGCTGACATGTGCCAGACGGTTGGTCATTCCGGTGACGGCACAGCTTGCCAGATCGAGTCTGAAACCCGCCGCCTGCAGCAATCCGAGCTCCCACCTGACATATCCCTCAAGCCACCGGTTCTCCGCATCCTCGATGGCCAGCAACTCGAACAGGGCAACTGTTCCCTCGAACAGGCCTGGCTGCGACTCGCGCTCCGGCAGCGTGCCGTCAAGCAACGCACAGGCCGAAGCAAGGCCAGCGAGCCGAAGCGGGTCGTCGAGGAATTGTGCCGGCACAGACTTGCCGAGCTCGAGTGTCATCTGGCCGAGCTGTTCAGGAAGCCGTGCGCGCCATGATGCCTGGACAAGGTTGCCGGGCTGAAGCGTGCCGCGGAGGCGGGAGGAAGAGCCGCCACGGACCAGTCCGGCATGGCGCCCCTGTCCGACCGTGAGGACCGAGACAACGGCGCTGGATTCACCGTGAGGCCGAACTGACAGGATCAGTGCGTCCTCGTTCCATTCAGGCATTGTAATCCAGGTCCCAGACAGAATAGCGCGAGGCGTCGTCCATCCAGTCCTTGCGGAACTTCACATGGCTCATCACATGGATGCGCCGGCCGAGCGCCTCTTCAAGCTCAATGCGGGCAGCAGTGCCGATGCGCTTGATGGTGGTACCGCGCTTGCCCAGAATGATTCCACGATGGCCTTCCCGCGCCACATAAATGGACAGGTTCACCGTCGCGCTGCCATCGTCCATCTCTTCCCACTTCTCGGTCTCGACAGTGAGCTGGTAGGGAAGTTCCTGATGCAGGTTGAGGAACAGTTTTTCACGCATAATCTCAGCCGCCAGAAGCCGAAGCGGCATGTCCGACAAATCCTCGGGATCGAACAGGTAGGGGCTGGCAGGCATTTTGTCGGCAAGCCATTGCTTCAGGTCATCGACGCCGTTGCCGGTCTCGGCCGACACCATGAAGATGCGCTCGAACTCCATCTGCTTCGCCATCTCGTCTGCGCGTTCCAGAAGCCGTTCCTGCGGCGCAAGATCGATTTTGTTCAGAACCAGCGAGGCACGGCGTCCGGACGCTGCCAGCTGCTTGACGATGGCGGCGGTGTCCGGATCGATCTCGCGGCGCGCGCAATCATGAAGAAGCAACAGCACATCACCGTCTTCGGCCCCCTTCCATGCCGCCTGAACCATGGCGCGGTCAAGGCGACGCTTCGGCTGAAAGATGCCGGGCGTGTCGATGAAAATGATCTGGGCACTGCCTTCCATAGCGATGCCCCTAATTCGGCTTCGCGTCGTCTGCACCTTTGGCGTGACGATCGACACCTTGGTCCCGACCATGGCGTTCATCAGCGTCGACTTGCCGGCGTTCGGCGCCCCGATCAGGGCGGCAAAGCCGGCGCGGGTATCCTCAGCCATCCGACGTGTTCCCTTGTTCAATTCTCTCAAGCATACGCGTTGCCGCCTGCTGTTCGGCATGTTTTCTGGCACCTGCCGTGGCTGTTTCGGTGCCGTACCCGTCAAGCGCGACTGAATAGGTCATCATCGGCGCATGATCCGGTCCCTCGCGCGACACGAGGCTATAGCATGGCAGCGCCAGCCCCTTGCTCATGGCGAATTCCTGAAGCCGTGATTTGGAGTCTTTTTCGGTGGCGGCCGGCGCAGCCGCATCAAGTGGCCAGGGCGCGACCACAAGTGCCCGAACCGGGTCGATCCCGCTATCCAGATAAAGCGCGGCGACCAGGCTCTCGAC
>JAKMFG010000261.1 GCA_022425565.1 Alphaproteobacteria bacterium | reverse complement strand
GTGCAGGAACTCTAGGCATATCCTGATGCTGTTTTGGCTTTTCAGCTTGCAATTCGGCCGGGGTTTGGTTACACCACGCCCAATTCACACATGCGGGCTGGCGCCCGTCGGCGGCAGTCGGCAGGGGCCTTTCCGGTGAAGGTGACACCACCTTTCATTTCCCGCATGGAGGCTCAACCGGAGAACAGGAGTTACTCGATGTCTCTGCCCACCTTTACTATGCGTGAAATGCTGGAAGCCGGCGTCCATTTTGGCCACAGCACCCGTCGTTGGAACCCCCGCATGAAGCCGTTCATTTTCGGCGAGCGGAACAAGATCCATATTCTCGACCTGCAACAGACCGTGCCGATGCTGCATGCTGCGCTGAAAGCGCTGAGCGATGTTACATCGCGCGGTGGCCGTGTCCTGTTCGTCGGCACCAAGCGTGCTGCGGCTGACAAGATCGCCGAGACCGCACGCAGCTGCGGCCAGTATTACGTGAACCACCGCTGGCTTGGCGGCATGATGACCAACTGGGCCACCGTTTCTCAGTCGATCCGGCGTCTTCGCGAGCTGGAAGGCCGCATGGAAGGTGACGAGGTCAACCAGCTGACCAAGAAAGAAGTGCTGCAGCTGACCCGTGAGCGGGACAAGCTGGAGATGACCCTTGGCGGGATCAAGGAAATGGGTGGTCTTCCCGACATGCTGTTCGTCATTGACACGAACAAGGAAGCCATTGCTGTCGAAGAAGCCAACCGTCTGAATATTCCGGTTGTCGCCATCGTCGACTCCAACGCCAAGCCGGAAGGCGTCGATTACGTGATTCCGGGCAATGACGATGCGATGCGCGCCATCTCCTTCTATTGCGATCTGGTACAGGCTGCCGTTCTTGACGGTCTGCAGACTGAAATGATGAAGACCGGTGGTGACGCCGGGGCTGCTGCCGACGCGCCTGCCGAGCCTGCGGTTGCTGCCGAGGCACCAGCTGAGGAAGCCGCATCGGCTGAGGCGGCGCCCGCCGCTGAGGAAGCCCCTGCCGCTGAGGCTGCTGCTGAGGAAGCTCCTGCTGCCGAGGCTGCCGCTGAGGAAGCGCCGGCAAGCTGACAAGCCGCCGCTTTGTAATGGACAAAGACCTTTCCGCCCCGGCAACGGGGCGGTTTGGTATCAACTTACCGAATTTGACGTTCTAACCACCTGAAACGGGATACAGACGATGAGCGTGACAGCTGCACTTGTGAAGGAACTTCGCGAAAAATCTGGCGCAGGCATGATGGACTGCAAGAAGGCACTTGCCGAGACTGACGGCGACATGGAAGCCGCCATTGACTGGCTTCGCACAAAGGGCCTGGCAACTGCTGCCAAGAAATCCGGCCGCGTGGCCTCTGAAGGTCTGGTGGCATTCGCCGTCGACGGCACCAAGGGTGCTGTCATCGAGCTGAACGCCGAAACAGACTTTGTGGCGCGCAACACTGAATTTCAGGAATTCGCTTCGACACTGGCCGGTCTTGCGCTGGCCGCCGGCGATCTCGACGTGCTGACCGCCGCCGACTATCCGGATACCGGTCGTAATGTTGCTGACGAGCTGACCCACAAGATTGCCACTATCGGCGAGAATATGTCGCTGCGCCGCATGGCCGCTGTGTCTGTCGGTTCGGGCGCTGTCGTGTCTTACATGCACAATGCAACCGCCGCCGGCCTCGGCCGGATCGGGGTGCTGGTCGCGCTTGAGTCCAGTGCCGCCGCCGATGTCCTCGAGCCGCTTGGCAAGCAGATCGCCATGCATATTGCGGCGACCGCGCCGGCTAGCCTGTCCGTCGATGATCTTGACCAGGACATGGTCCAGCGTGAGCGCGATGTTCTGATCGAGCAGGCCAAGGCATCCGGCAAGCCGCAGGAAATCGCCGAGAAGATGGTCGAAGGCCGTATGAAGAAGTACTACAAGGAAGTGGTCCTCCTCGAGCAGGTTTCCGTCATTGACGGCGAGACCCAGATTTCAGATGTCGTTGCCATGGCTGGCAAGGACGCCGGAGCAGAGATTGCGCTGACAGGTTTTGTCCGCTTTAATCTCGGCGAGGGTATCGAGAAAGAAGAAACGGACTTTGCTGCAGAGGTTGCTGCACAACTGTCCTGACCCGACCGGAACGAGGCACGCATGAGCGACGATGACAGCAACGGGACAGGGCACATTTATTCAAGAGTGCTCCTGAAAATTTCGGGCGAATCGCTCATGGGCAAACAGGCCTATGGCATTGATCCCGAGATGGTTGCCGCCGTCGCCCAGCAGGTTAAGGACGTCGTCGATCTCGGCGTCGAGGTTAGCCTTGTCATCGGTGGGGGCAATATTTTCCGCGGCGTGTCCGGTGCCGCGGCCGGCATGGAACGTGCCACTGGCGATTATATGGGCATGCTGGCGACCGTGATGAACGCGCTGGCGATGCAGAACGCGCTGGAAACGCTGGACATGCCGACAAGGGTTATGTCCGCGCTTCCCATCAGTGCCGTCTGTGAGCCCTATATCCGCAGGCGTGCCATGCGTCATCTGGAAAAGCGCCGGGTGGTCATTTTTGCTGCAGGCACGGGCAATCCCTTTTTCACCACCGATACGGCGGCTGCCTTGCGTGCCTCCGAAATGGGATGTTCTGCGCTTCTCAAAGGCACTCGCGTGGACGGCGTTTATTCTGCCGATCCGGAAAAGGATTCCGATGCGGTGCGTTATGACCAGCTCAGCTACCTGCAGGTGCTGTCAGAGGATTTGAAGGTCATGGATGCCTCTGCGGTATCGCTTGCGCGTGAGAACAATATCCCCATTCTGGTCTTCTCGATCGAGGATGCAGGCGGCTTCCAGCGGGTTTTGCGTCACGAAGGCAAGTTCACGATTGTCAGTTAACTTATTTCCACGCTTCACAAAAAACGTCAAACTGCACAAGATATTTATCGTTACAGCCAGCAATGAATGGAGACCTATAGATGTCCGAGGTTGATCTGGACGATATCAAGCGCCGCATGGAAGGTAGCCTGAACAGCCTGAAAACCGAATTTATGGGACTTCGTGCCGGCCGTGCATCGACTGGCATGCTGGAGCCTGTGATGGTTGATGCCTACGGATCGAAGATGCCGATCTCGCAGGTCGGCAATATCTCGGCGCCGGAACCGCGACTGCTGACCGTGACGGTCTGGGATGCTTCACTCACAGCCTCTGTTGAAAAGGCCATTCGTGAATCCGATCTCGGCCTGAACCCGATGGCCGAGGGCACGCTGATCCGTGTGCCGATCCCCGATCTTTCCGAAGAGCGCCGTCGTGACATGGTGAAGGTGGCAAGCCGTTATGCCGAGGCGGCCCGTGTTTCGGTCCGCAATGTGCGCCGTGACGGCATCGAAACTGCGCGTAAGATGCAGAAGGACAGTGTTATTTCCGAAGACGAGTTGCGCGATATGGAAGGTGAAATCCAGAAGCTGACCGACGATCATGTGAAGATGATCGACGATGCTCTGGCCAATAAGGAAAAAGAAATCACCCAAGTATAGCCGCTGCGTTAGCCGAAATGGACATCGCCCGTCGCATCTAGGAATTGCAATGACTAAAGTTCCGTATCACCTCGCCATCATTATGGATGGTAACTGTCGCTGGGCGCGCCAGCGGGGGCTGCCGTCCGTTAGCGGGCATCGTGAAGGGGCTGAAACGCTGAAGGAAATTGCCCGTCATGCGAGTGATCGCGACGTCCGCTGGCTGACCGCCTTTGCTTTTTCCTTTGAAAACTGGAGCCGCCCAAAGCCCGAAATTGACGGGTTGTTGAGCCTTCTTCGAGGTTTTCTTGAAAACGATATTGGCGAGCTGAACGAGCAAAATGTCAAACTTCGGGTCATTGGTGACAGGCAACGTTTTGGGTCCAGGCTGATCGATCTCATCGATTGGGCCGAGCGGTCCACTTCTGGCAATACCGGGCTGAACCTGACGCTGGCACTTGATTATGGTGGACGTCAGGAGATCGTGTCCGCGATGCGTCAGCTTGCTGTGGAGGTCGAGACAGGCATTCTGGCAGTCGATGACATCAAGGAGGACGTTATCAAGTCCCGGATGACATCGGCGGCACTGCCCGAGATAGACCTGCTGATCCGGACCGGCGGCGAGCAGCGTATTTCGAATTTCATGCTATGGGACGTTTCCTACGCCGAATTCTATTTCTCGCCTGTTTTGTGGCCTGATTTCTCCAAGGAAGACTTTGTTCGTGCGTTGAATGATTTCACCAGCCGCGACCGCCGTTTCGGGGGCGACACCGTCAGTGAGATCAATGAGCGTGTAACGTCCATTGCGGACAAGAGGCGTTCATCCTGACCTTATAACGGAAAGGGCCAGCATGTCGGGTACCACGCGTCGTCTTGTCGGCGCCCTCCTGTTTGTGCCGATTATTGTGCTTGTTGCGGTCTCCCAGTCTGCCGCGCAATGGTTGTTGATGGCGCTTGCTGCACTGATGGTGCTCGAATTCTCCGCTATGCTGGCATTGCCGATGGCTTTGCGTGCCGCGCTTTTGATGGATTCTGTGTTGTTCGCTCTGCCGGCACCCGTCTTGTCCGGGATCGAGGCTGTGGCGGGAATGCCACTCGACCTCGTGATTCTGGCGCTTGCTGCCCTTGTTATCGGTTTGATCTGGGCGGTGACGCGCAACGGTTTGGCATCGATATTTATCGCCTTGATCATCGCCTGTATTGTTGCTGCGCGCGGGTTGCTTGGTGTGGCTGACGGCAATCTTATTCTTCTGGTACTGGCGGCGGCGGTGGCGAGTTGTGACATTACCGCCTATTTCGTGGGCCGGCGAATTGGCGGGGCAAAGCTTGCGCCATCCATTAGCCCCAACAAGACCTGTTCTGGTGCGATTGGCGGCACGGTAGGTGCCGTCGCAGCCTGCCTGCTGGTATCTTCCAATTCCTGGCTGTCACCGATGGAAGCTGTTGTCGGGGGCATATGCCTTGCGGTGCTGGCGCAGGCCGGTGATTTGATCGAGTCAGCCCTGAAACGGCGCGTCGGGGTAAAGGACAGTGGTAGCTTGATTCCCGGCCATGGTGGTTTTCTGGACCGGTTCGACGGATATCTTCTTACATTGCCGGCGGTCTACCTCTATATTCTCGCCATTCAGTAACGCGTTTAGCGGCGGCATTCACAGGCCCCGCATATGGCAAGGTCAGGCGTGGCAAAGCAGCTTACAATCCTCGGTTCCACCGGGTCGATCGGCACCAGTACACTGGCAATCGTAGAGGGCTGTCCCGAACAATTCGATGTGAGAGTCCTTGTTGCCGGTCGCAACGCCGACTTGCTTGCCGAGCAGGCGCTCAGGTACCGTCCGGACGCTGTCGGCCTCGCTGATGAAGCGGGTGAAAGTGTCCTGCGGGAGGCACTTGCTGGAAGCGGCATCGAAATCATGTGCGGCGAGGCAGCTTGCGCCGAGCTTGCCCGCCGACCCGTCGATGTTGTAGTCGCGGGTATCGTTGGACTTGCTGGCTTACCGTCGGTGCTGGCGGCTGTTGAATGCGGTCAGACTGTTGCTCTGGCCAATAAGGAATCCCTTGTTTCTGCCGGTGAGGTGGTAACGGCCATGGCGCGTCGCACCGGTGCGCGGATTCTTCCGGTGGACAGCGAGCACAGTGCAATCTTCCAGTGCTGGCAGGGATGGGCTGGTCATCAGGATGAGCTCGTGAATGACAGTGGAGTATCGCGGATCAGCCATATCTGCCTGACGGCATCCGGTGGCCCGTTCCGTGATCGTGACCTTGAAAGTTTTGACAGGATCACAGCTGCTGAGGCCGTTCGACACCCGAACTGGGCGATGGGGCAGAAAATTTCCGTCGACAGTGCGACCATGATGAACAAGGGCCTTGAGGTGATTGAGGCGGCCTGGATGTTTGATCTTGGGCCGCAGCAGATTGATGTGCTGATCCATCCGCAGGTGGCTGTTCACGGGATGGTCTATTTCAATGATGGCTCAGTGATCGGTCAGCTTGGCACTGCAGATATGAAAACACCTATTTCTGTCGCACTTGCATGGCCTGACCGTCTTGACTGGCGGCCCGAACCGCTGGATCTGCTGTCACTTGGCAGGCTTGATTTCATGGCGGTTGAAGAAGCACGCTATCCCTGTTTCTTCCTGGCCCGCAAGGCACTGGCATCCGGCGGCATCATGCCGGCCGTTCTAAACGCCGCGAACGAGGTTGCTGTGGCGGCGTTCCTCAACGGCAGGATTGGATTTACCGGTATCAGCGCGATCGTCGATGATTGCCTCCAGAACGCACCTGACGGGGATGTTCGCTCGTTGGAAGCGGTGCTGGAGGTTGATGCGCGCACACGCCGCCTTGCCGAGTCACGTTGCGAGAGTTACATCTCGGGGACGTCCATGGCAGCGACACGGGGAGGTGTCTGAATTCATGCCCGAACTGAGTGCACTCCAGCTGATCATCGGTTTCCTGCTCTTGCTGACACCCGTGGTATTTTTCCACGAGCTTGGCCATTACTGGGTGGCGCGTCGCGCCGGCGTGGTGGTCGAGGTGTTTTCGGTTGGTTTTGGTCCCGAAATCTATGGCTGGACATCAAAAAAGACGGGCACACGCTGGCGGATTGCAGCGATCCCTCTGGGCGGCTATGTGCGAATGCGTGGTGATGAGAACGAGGCGAGCGGCGCAGTCCCTGATGCGGACAAGGTTCCGGGGAGTTTCGCCGGAGCCAGCCTTGGCTGGAGATCGGCGATCGTTCTTGCCGGCCCGGTCGCAAACTTCATTCTTGGCATCCTGCTCTTTGCTCTTGTCTATATGACGGTTGGAAAGGTCACCATTCCAGCTGAAATCGGAGAGGTGATGCCGGAAACCGCAGCCGCAGAAGCAGGGCTGCAACCCGGTGACCTGGTAACGGATATCGACGGCATCGCGGTTCGTGATTTCAGCGATCTCCGTAGTCTGGTTGTCGAGGCGCCCGGACGTCAGCTTGACTTCACCATCCTTCGCGACGGTAGGCCGGTGACGCTTGCGGTGACACCACAACCAAGGTTCAACGAGGAAATGCAGGTCTATATCGGCCTGTTGGGAGTCAAATCCAGCGGTGGCGGAACACGAGAGCGTCTGTTGCCGGGGAGCGCAGTTGTAGCGGCAAGTTCGGATGCGTTCAGAATGTCCGTTATGATCCTGCGTGGTCTTGCGAGGCTTGGGCGCGGGGAAATGCAGGCTGGTGAGGTCCAGGGGCCCGTCGGCATCGCGAAAATCTCGGGATCCGCCCTGCAGCAGGGCCTCATTCCCTTTGTTCTGCTGACAGCGGTGATCTCAATCAACCTTGGCCTTATAAACCTGTTGCCGATCCCTGCACTCGACGGCGGCCATCTCTCCTTTTTCCTCTATGAGGCGCTGTTCAGGCGGCCAATTCCTCTGATTGTTCAGGGGGTGCTGCTGCGCGGGGGCATTTCGATCCTGCTGGCCTTGACTGTTGTGCTCGTAGTGTTTGATGTGGCGCGGCTGATCGGATAACCCTGACAGACAATTTTCTGTCTTAAGCGCTGAAAATGTCTGCTTTGATAACATCCTTGGCAAAGGTATAGTTTTCCTAGCCGATAGGGAGGGCGACCGATATGCCGAAGCTGGCGTTTATTTTCGTGTGTCTTTTGGCTTTTGCGTTGGCCTCACCGCCGTCTATCGAAGCGCAGTCGAGTGACAGTCAGGTCAAGGTCGAAAAGATCGTCGTGGCTGGAAACAAGCGTGTCGCGGTAGGCACCGTCCTGTCATATCTGCCGGTCCGGGCAGGCGACCGGGTGACGCGTGGTTCGCTCAGCATAGCGCTGGAACGGCTCTTCGAAACAGAACTCTTCCGTGACATTGATATCTCTCTCGACGGATCGGTACTGACTGTGACCGTGGTCGAGAACCCGATCATCAACCGGGTGAATATCGAGGGCAATGACGCGTTGTCCGACGAACGGCTTCTCGAGGTTCTCGATATTCAGCCACGCCGCGTCTATACCCGGGAGCTGGCGCTGGAAGCGACACAGCGCCTGATCGAGCTGTACCAGTCGAGCGGGCGTTATGCTGCTGTGGTCGAGCCCCAGATCATTGAGCTTGACGAGAACCGTGTCGATCTCGCATTCGTTGTCGATGAGGGGCCGCTGATCAAGATCAGCAAGATTACATTCACCGGAAATGAACGGTTTTCCGACAGCGCCCTGAAGCGGACCATTTCAAGCCGTGAGAGCAAATGGTTCGCGGTTTTTTCCACAAGCGACAAATATGACGAGGCGCGTCTCGACTACGACGTTCGCCTGCTTCGCCAGTTCTACCTGTCACGCGGTTTTGCGGATATTGAAGTGTCGCGCGTCCAGGGCGGCCTGCTGCCCGACCGGACCGGCTTTGCTGTGAATTTCCTTTTGGAGGAGGGGCAACGCTACAAGGTTAACGATATCGCGGTGAGCAGCGCGATCGAGAATGTCGATACGTCTGAGCTTGCGTCGTTGTTCGAGTTTGGCGATGACCGCTGGTACGATGTGCGGGCCCTCGAGCAAGGGCTTCTGGATATTACCAACAATCTGGGCGCCCTTGGTTACGCCTTCGTCAATGTGGATCCCGAGGTCGTGACCGATCCTGAAACCGGCCAGTTGGATATTGCGGTA
>JAKMFG010000232.1 GCA_022425565.1 Alphaproteobacteria bacterium | reverse complement strand
GCGATGGTGCGAACAGGTCGAAACGCTATGCGTTCTGCGGGTATCGATGCGAGGAGTGGCGCGCTCGGGAAGAGATCTAGCCATTTCCCGTAAATGCAGGATTCAAGACCGCCAGCTGGCAAGGCTGCGCCTGTGTTTCAGGCCCTGTGTGTCAGGCCCTGTGTGTCGGGCAACACCGAGGCAGGTCCGGTCAATGGCCCGACTGGAAGGCACCCTGCCTGACACGGTAATCCACCGCCACCTTATATTCCGGATCGTCGTCACTGCCGATGATCAGCTGTCCGGACCGCGACAGCAGCTTGTGGCAGTCAGGGCTGAGATGGCGAAGCATGACAGTCTTTCCCGCCTCGTGATATTTCGCGGCGATGTCCTCGATGGCCTGCAGAGCCGACTGGTCGACGACACGCGATCCGGCAAAATCGATAATCACCGTCTCCGGATCGTCCTTGATCTGGAACAGCTCGCGGAATCCGGTTGCCGACCCAAAGAACAGCGGTCCCTTGATGTCATAGACGATGGCGCCCTTTTCGCGGACCGACGGTCGCTTCGACGCCTGAACGGCCTTTGCAGCATTCCAGGCATAGACCAGCGCCGACATAATCACGCCGACCACCACCGCAATGGCAAGGTCCTCGGCCACCGTAACGGCGGTGACGGTCAGAATGACCAGCGCGTCAGAGCGGGGCACCTTGCGGAGTGTGGTGATCGAGTGCCAGGCAAATGTGCCGATCACGACCATGAACATCACCCCGACAAGCGCGGCGATCGGAATCTGCTCGATCAGCGGTGATGTGAACAGGATAAAGGCCAGAAGGAACAGCGCCGCCGCCACCCCGGCAAGGCGTGTGCGCCCTCCGGATTTCACATTGATCATCGACTGTCCGATCATCGCACAGCCACCCATGCCACCGAAAAATCCAGTCACAAGATTGGCCGCGCCCTGCGCCGCGCATTCGCGCGATGCGCCGCCGCGCTGCTCTGTCATGTCGCCGACAAGGTTCAGGGTCAGCAGGCTCTCGATCAGGCCAATGGCGGCGAGGATCAGCGCATAGGGGAAGATGATGACCAGCGTGTCCAGCGTGAACGGCACCATCGGGATGGCAAAGGCCGGCAGGCCGCCGGCAAGGCTGGCAAGGTCGCCCACCCGCGGCACATCGATCCCAAAACCGATCACCACCGCCGTCACGATACCGATAGCCGCCAGCGGCGCGGGAATGAGCTTTGTCACCCGTGGCGCCTGCCAGATGACGAGCATGGTCAGTGCGATCATCCCAAGCGTGGCATAGAGCATTTCGGCTTCCATCCATCGCATGTCACCATCCGGCGACGCGATCTTGAATTGCTCGAGCTGCGCAAGGCCGATCACGATCGCAAGGCCGTTCACGAAACCCAGCATGACAGGATAGGGAACCATGCGGATGAATTTGCCCCAGCGAAGAGCACCGGCGATCAGCTGCAGGATTCCCATCAGGATGACAGTGGCAAAGAGATACTGGACGCCATGCGCGACGACGAGCGAAACCATGACCACGGCCAACGCGCCCGTTGCGCCGGAAATCATCCCGGGGCGCCCACCAAACAACGCGGTTACCAGCCCGACAATGAAGGCGGCATAAAGCCCGACAAGCGGCGCCACGCCGGCAACAAAGGCAAAAGCCACCGCCTCGGGCACCAGTGCCAGCGAAACGGTAAGGCCCGACAGGATTTCGACGGACAGTTGCTTGGCTGTCAGGCGCGGGCGGGAATCATCACTGTAGAATTCACCGCACACAAGCCGGTGAAGCCTGCTTGGCTTGGATAAGGACATGAATTTGACTTCTTGAAAGGGCCTAAATGGGCTTGGTGCACATGCTCGGGCAGGACTCGCACCTTGCATTGCCCCGACTATGTACAGCGGCTCGACCCGAATGGCCAGCCTTCAAATCAGACTGGCGCCTGCCCGACAGGTTGGTCGGCGAGACAGGCACATGGACGAAAGACAGGCGATATGACATTTCAGGCCACTAATTCCCTGCCAGGGCTGATTTTTCCATTTTTATTTGCACGAGGCCGATCTAGCCTGTATCGCACCTTTGAATCAGACCGTTGCGGGGACATATCGGTGGCCGAACTGAGCCTGAAAAACATCTATAAATCCTTTGGAGACACCAAAGTCATCCATGGCGTCGACCTCGAGGTCGAGGCCGGCGAGTTCACTGTATTTGTCGGTCCGTCCGGCTGTGGAAAATCGACATTGTTGCGGATGATAGCCGGTCTCGAAAGCGTGACGAGCGGCAGCGTCGCGATTGGTGGCACCGAGGTGACCCACAGTGACCCGTCAGATCGCGGCGTAACCATGGTGTTCCAGTCCTACGCGCTTTATCCTCATATGTCGGTCTATGACAACATGGCCTTCAGCCTGAAAATGAATGGCGCCGGCAATGCGGAAATCGACAGCCGTGTGCGCAAGGCTGCCGACATCCTCGGCCTTCACAACCTTCTGGAGCGCAAGCCCAAGGCACTGTCCGGCGGCCAGCGCCAGCGCGTTGCCATCGGACGCTCGATCGTGCGCGAACCGAAAATCTTCCTGTTCGACGAACCGCTCTCGAACCTCGATGCAGAACTCCGCGTCCAGATGCGGCTGGAGATCGCCAAGCTTCACCAGGATCTCGGGGCGACAATGATCTATGTAACGCATGACCAGGTCGAGGCAATGACACTCGCGGACAAGATTGTCATCCTGAGGGACGGGCTGATCGAACAGGTCGGCGCACCGCAGGCCCTGTATGCCGATCCAGACAATATGTTCGTCGGTGGCTTCATCGGGTCGCCGAAAATGAATTTCCTTGAAGGGCGGATCACCGGCCAGACCAAGGCTGGCGCCAAGGTGGCACTTGACGGTTATCCCGATATCGAGCTGACACTGGCACGTGGGCGGGCGCGTGACGGCGGCGAACGGGTTGCTGTCGGAATCCGTCCGGAACATGTCACCTCAACTGGCAAGGTGCGCCTGCCGGTAAAGATCGATGTGGTGGAGAATCTGGGCAGCACGTCCTTTGCCTATGCGACTGCGCGCAACGGCGGCAACCTGATCGTCGAGCTGGAAAGCCCGGATCAGATGAAGGCAGGCCACGAGGCAGAGATCAGTTTCGATTCGAAATCGGCTTTCCTGTTTGATCTTGAGACCGGCCTGAGGCTGTAACCGGAAAGGATCAGGCAGCGCCGCCGAACTGGACAAGCGCAAATCCCGAGGGTGCGAGAACGGCCTCGCCATGCAGCAGGCTCGTGTCAGGCCCTAGCGTGGCCACATCGAAAGCTGTGTCGCTGTAATTGATCACAAAGGCCTTGTTACCGGCCCGACGCAGCCTCACACCAGATGGCAGCGGGCGGGTGATGATCCCCGCCGTCTCGCAGGCGGCTCGGATCAGAGATTCCAGAAGCCGTTCGTCAGGCCAGCCGCACAGATAGTCGATATGCCCCCTGCGCAACAGCGCGGGATGGCCGTCAGCTGTCTGCATGATTATTTCGCTGCCGCCAGTGGCTTCGGCGAATTCACGCCAGACAAGCAATGCGCCGGCATCGCCCCCGACCGGAACCGTCAGCCCCTCAGCCAAGCTTTCGACACGGCCAATACGGGCCGGACGGATGGCGTCGGGCAAATCAGGCGGCATGTCCGCCGGTATCCGGAAATCAGCGGTTTTCGACGCTGTTCGCGGGCCAAGGATCACGCGCGTATTCGTGGCGGCGAGCGCCGCAGACAGCTCTGCACTACAGCTGAACAAGCCGGGGGCAAAGACAAGATCGTAGTCTTCGAGGCGCGTGCATGCCTGATCAGGCGAGAGGATGTCCACGGACAAGCCAAGTTGCCGAAGACCCTTGTAAATTTCCAGATGAAGCCGGAAATAGTCAAAATTCTCACCTTGCGGCTGCGTCGCCCAGGCCCAGCAGGATTCATAATCAAAAACCAGCGCCACATCGCCCTTTGATGTGGCAGGCCAGTCGACATCTCGCAAAATCTCGGCGACCTTTTGCGCTTCGACAAACCCCTCGGCGCGACTTCGGTCCGGTCGCAGCAACCCGGCATGCATCTGTTCCTGCGCAAAGGGAAGCTGGCGCCAGCGGAAATAGGCGACGGCCTCGGCACCATGGGCGAACGCCTCTAGCGCCCAGAGCGCGATCATGCCGTCACGGGGCGCGATGTTGTTCGGGGCCCAGTTCACCGGCCCGGGCTGCTGCTCCATGATCCACCAGCGACCTCCGGAAGTGGCGCGGTAAAGATCATGGTGAAAGGCCTGAAAATCCGGATTGCCGGCACGGGCAAAGGCAAGCCTGTGGTCACGGCCGAACAGGTCGCGCATCTGGTCGAGAAACCCGAGGGGATAGGAATCCCATGAGGAGACATCCAGCTGCGCGCCGAGCTCGAAATGGTCGAAATCGAGAATCCGGCCCATGAAATTGTGGATGATGTCGCGCCCTGGTGACAGCTCGCGAAGGATCTCCACCTGCAGCTGGTTGAATTCTGCCACCATCCGCGATGCAAAGCGGCGATAATCCATCCAGTGTGCCGGGTTCGCCTCGGTCACTGTCAGATTCGGAAGCTCTACCTCGTCAAAGCTGCGATACTGCATCGACCAGAAGACATTTCCCCAGGACCTGTTCAGCGCATCGGCCGACTGGTAGCGCTGCGCGAGCCAGTCGCGAAAGGCGGCAAGATCGGCCGCGCCATAGGAAATGGTCGTGTCGTGGCAGCCATATTCATTGTCCGTCTGCCAGCCGATGACGGCTGGATGCGTGCCAAAGCGGCCAGCCACCAGACGCGTGATGCGCGCACATTCGCGCCGGTAACCCTGATGCGCAAAGCTGTAATGCCGGCGCGAGCCAAAGCTGCGCGGCTGCCCGTCCCTGCCGGTGGCAATCATGTCAGGCATCGTGTCGACAAGCCATTTTGGCGGCGTTGCCGTCGGCGTGCACAGCACGGCCTTGATGCCGTTCTCATGCAGCAGGTCCAGAATGTCCTGCATCCAGTCGAGATTGAGGACGCCGGATTCGGGCTCGATCACACCCCAGGCAAACTCGCCCATCCGGACAAAATCGATGCCGAGTTCGCGCATCTCGGCAATATCGGCAGGCCAGTCGGCCCGGTCCCAGTGCTCGGGAAAATAGCAGACGCCGAGCTGGCCGCGTGTCACTGCGTCCACCCGGGCAGCCAGTCGCGATGCGCCACCAGCATCTCTTCGGTCATGGCGCGAATCTGGCGGACATCAAGTTCGGCCGCGGTATGCGGATCGAACATGGCGGCATGGATAATATGCTCGCGATTTTCCTCGGTCAGTGCCGCCACAGTAAGTTCCTGAACATTGATGTTTGTCTTCATCATCGCCGCCAGCTGCGGCGGCAGCGCACCGATACCGGTCGGCTGGATGCCGTTGGAATCGACCATGCAGGGCACTTCGACGATACAGTCATCGGGAAGGTTGCTGATGGCGCCGTCATTCGTGACATTACCATAGATGGTGGCAGGATCGCCGGTGACCATCGCATTCATGATCACCGCCGCATATTCGTTGGAGGATTCGATCTCCATCGCCTCGCCGCCCTTCAGCCGCGCGAAATGGTCCTGCCATTCGGCGATCTGCTCTTCGCAGCGGGTCGGATATTCATCCAGCGGAATACCATAGCTTTCGATCAGGTCCTCGCGCCCGTCCTTGATGAACCAGGGGCAATATTCGGCGAAATGCTCAGAACTTTCGGTCAGAAAATATCCGAGCTGGTTCATCATCTCATAGCGCACCAGATTCGGACAACGCGGCCGCACCGGATTTTCCTTGGGGATCAGCCCCTCGGCATATTGGCGTCGCAGTTCGGGATAGAGGTCGCGCCAGCCACCATCGACACGCTGTTCGAAATTCAGGAAGAAGGCGACATGGTTGATCCCCGCCACACGGTAGCGGACATCCTCCATCGGAATGGCGAGATCATGCGTCAGCTCGAATAATGTGTTCGGCACCGAATGACACAGGCCGACGGTCCGGACATTCGGAAACCGTTCCCGAATGGCCCAGCAATTGATTGCCATCGGGTTCACATATTGCAGCATCACCGCGTCCGGGCAGAGCTCTTCCATGTCGGCACACAAATCCCACAGGAAGGGCACGGTACGAAGCCCGCGCATGATTCCGCCGATGCCCAGCGTGTCGGCGATTGTCTGGCGAAGACCGTATTTCTTCGGTATCTCGAAATCGGTAACGGTACAGGGCTTGTAGCCACCGATCTGCACCGAGACGATGACAAAATCGGCTCCGTCCAGCGCCTCGCGCCGCGAGGTGGTGGCGCTGATGGAGGCGCCGACCTTCAGTGTTTCGACAACGCGTTTGGCGACAAGTTCGGAT
Source organism: Alphaproteobacteria bacterium (assembly GCA_022425565.1). GTDB lineage: Bacteria > Pseudomonadota > Alphaproteobacteria > Puniceispirillales > Puniceispirillaceae > UBA8309. The sequence continues at coordinate 5,121 of JAKMFG010000232.1, read as the reverse complement.
TCGGCGAGCCGCTGCTCATCAATATCCATCAGCGCGATTTCAGCATTGCTGAGCGAAGGCATCAGCAATGCGTCGCCAAGAAGGTGCCGCAGGAAGATGGTGGAGCCTGCTCCGATAAAGGTAATTTTCGGCATATCTAAGATCCGTAAGGGCCAATCAGCCCTTTGTCGCGCCGAGGGTCAGCCCGGCAATGAAATGTTTCTGCATCAGGAAGAACATGATCACCGGCGGCATGGCAGCCAGAATCGCCGCCGCCGAGACAAGGTGCCAATTGCTGACGAACTGACCGTTCAACGCGTTCAGCCCCGCGGTAATCGGCTTTGAAGCCTCACCCTGTGTCAGCACTGTGGCCCAGAAATAATCGTTCCAGACGAAAGTGAAGATCAGCACCGACAGCGCGGCAATGGCCGGCCGCACAAGCGGCAGCACGAGGAACCAGAAAATGCGCCATTCCTTGACCCCGTCGATCCGCGCACTCTCGATCAGCTCAAACGGCAGGGCGCGGATGAAGTTGCGCATAAACAGGGTGCAGAAGCCTGTCTGGAAAGCGGCGTGAAACAGCACGAGGCCCGTCACCGTGTTGTAAAGCCCGGTCTGAACCGACAGATCGCGAACCGGTACCATCAAGATCTGGAACGGCACAAAATTGCCGGCAATGAACAGGAAGAACAGCGGCATTGACCAGCGGAAGCGATAGATGGCGAGCGCATAGCCGGCAAGGCAGGCAAGCGAGATCGACACCGCCACCGTCGGAATGGTGATCCAGATGGAATTGAGGAAATACTGGCCTGCGTTAGACCGAAGGAAGACGCCGCTGTAGTTGGCGAACATCTCGAAACTTGAGGGCCAGCCGAAGACATTGCCTGTATTGATGTCCTTTGCCGACCGGATGGAGGTCATGAAAATCGCAAGCAGAGGCAGCAGCCAGATAAACAGCGAAACCGGCAACAGCAGCTGGTAGATCAGACGGCGGTGTTTCGGAGCCTGTTCGATGGGACGCGGGAACATCTATCGCCAGTCCTTTTCGTCCTGATACATCTTCCACAGGAAGGCGACGATAAAGCACAGCATGATCAAGAACAGCACGACGGCGATGGCCGAGCCGTATCCCATCTCGAAGCCATATTCCGACAGCGCCGTTTCAAACATGTAATAGGAAAGCACGTTCGAGGACCCGTAGGGACCGCCCTGGGTCATGATGGCGATCATGTCGAAGGAACGCAGCGCGCCGATCACCGTCACGACAATGGCCAGGAAGGTTGCCGGCCAGAGCTGCGGCAGGACGACATGCCAGAGAAGACGCCACCCCTTGGCCCCGTCGAGGCGCCCGGCCTCGATCTGCTCGGGCGCGACATTGTTCAGGCCGGTCAGGTACAGGATCATGCAGTAGGCAATCTGCGGCCACAACCCGGCGAAAATGATGCCGTAGGTGACATAGCGCTCATCACCAAGGATCGATGGCGGCGAGGCGCCAAAAAACTCAAAAACATGCCCGACAACACCAAAGCTGGGATTGTAGAACCATGAGAAAATCAGCCCGACAACGATCTGCGAGATCACGAAGGGGAAGAAGAACATCGACTTGTAGAGCCTGATCCCGCGTACCGTCTGGTTGAGGTACAGCGCGATGAACAGGCCTGCCGGGACCGCCAGCATATACAACGCCAGCCACAGCAGGTTGTTCTTTAGCGAGGTATAGAACCGGTCGTCATCCAGAAGATAGGCATAATGGCCAAAGCCGACCCATTCCATCTCGCCGAGCCCGTCCCACTCGTGAAACGAGATGTAGAAGGACTGGAAAATCGGCAGGATGACATAGACAACAAAAAACAGTAGAGCCGGCGCAATGAAAAGCACCGGCATCAGTCTCAGGCTGTTTCCGTGGCCGGACCGCATGGCTGTGTTCCGAGGTCTTAGACAACAAAGAAATACGGCCGGCCCGGCATGCGGGCCGACCGCTCAAGTCTTACTTGTAGACTTTCTTCTGAACCTTATCCAGACGCTTCAGAATGGCGTCGAGACGGTCAGGCTTGATCATGAATTCCTGGAAGCCTTCCATGCCCGCCTTGGCCATTTCAGCCGGAGCGTCACGGTCATAGAACTGGGCCAGACCAGAAGCGGTCGAGACAGTTGCCATGCCTTCCTGGATGAACTTGTCGTCGCCGACTTTCGCTTCGGAGTTTGGCGGCAGCTGACCGATGGCAATATTCCACTCGGACTGGACGTCAGGACGTGCGACGAAAGCAAGGAACTTGCGCGCATCGGCCTTGTTCTTGGCGCCAGACGGAATGAACAGGGCATCAGCAGGTGCCTCTTCGGCACGCGGCATGCCCGGGGTGATCTCCGGGAACTGGAAGAAGTCGATCTGATCGTTGGTCAGGCCGGCATCCTTCATCGCGCCAACAGCAAAGTTACCCATGACATACATCGCGGCTTCGCCTTTGGCGAACGGTGCGATGGCATCCTGCCAGCTCATCGAGGCGTGGTTCTCGACAAAGTAACCCGGACGGACAAGCTCTTCCCACTTGCCGAAGGTCGCACGGATGCGATCATCGGTGTAGGCAATCTTGCCGGCGGTAAGGTCGTTGTGGACCTCATAGCCGTTGGTGCGCAGGTTCAGGTAATCGAACACTCCAGCGGCAGTCCAAAGGTACTTGGTGCCGATTGTGATCGGGGTGACCCCGTTTGCCTTCAGCTTGGCACAGGCTGCGAGCAGCTCGTCCCAGGTCTTTGGCTCGGCAATGCCGTGCTTGTCGAAGATATCCTTACGGTAATACATGCCCCACTGATAGTAGGAGTAGGGAACGCCCCACTGCTTGCCATCACGGGTCATGGTCGGCTTGATCGCCTCGAACGATGAGCTGAGGTTCGGATCGGATGCCCACAGGCCTGAGATGTCCTCGAACTGGCCGGCGTCAACGAACGGGCCCATGCGGTTGCCCGGATACCATGCCGTCACGTCCGGTGCGTCAGCAGACAGGAAATTCCGGATCGCTGTCTTGTGCGCTTCACGGTCGTTGATGCTCAGCTTGACAGTGATGTCAGGGTTGGCCGCATCAAAATCGGCAACCACTTTTTCGAATGCGGCCTTGGGGCCGGGGTTCGGATCGTCAAAGATAATGACCAGCTCGCCAGCGTTGGCGGAACCCGCCAGCACCATGGCAGCCATCGCAAAAGATGCGAGAGCTCGTTTCATGTTGTCCTCCCAACAAAGTCTATTGAAACACCTGCAGCAAGAACGCTGCTTTGTCATAACTGGGACTGTAGACCAACAGGTTGCTGGATCAACAATTTATTTCGGCGAGAAACGTAATTATCAGCAACCATCCTGGAGTGAGCTGGCACGCTGAAAATCGCGGTGGCGTTTCTGCAAATAGGTTGGCGTTTCTGCAAATAGAAAGTGTCGCTGTCATTCTTAAAGTGCCGGTTGCCTCTTTTTCTTGAGGCAGCTTTCAGTTAGTCACAAAGGGCTGGCATTCAATTGTAAGGGGCATATCTATGTGCAACATCAATTATTCGAGGCGTGATCTGGTCAAACTTGCCGGCGCTTCGGCATTTCTGATTGCGGGCCCGGCCATGCCGGTTCTCGCCGAGACATCCAAGATCAGGCTCGAGGGTGGAAGCCTTCAACTGAAGCGGGGAACCGACGGAAGGATCATCCGTCCCGGCGAGCGTGTGCTTGTCGGAGCAGGCGGTGCGGTGGCGCGCTCGCGCGACCAGCTTTTCTACATGGATGAAGGCACCGACGCGAAATTCGAAACGGACCAGGACGGCCGGATCACAGCGATCTCGGTGGTCAAGGGCGGGATCCTGTCACTGTTCGGCCCGAAAACCGGCAAGGGCACAAGGATCATCAGCGCGAACGCTTCGGCGAGCATCCGTGGCACCACAACTTATTTTGCATGGCAGGAAAAGCACAAGCGGACCTATGTCTGTTGCTGCTATGGCCATCTCGACCTCGAGAATAATGACGGTGGCGGCATCACACTTCAGACGACCTATCACAATGCCGTCATCCTGCCGCCGGGCGGCGGCACGCAACCGGCCCCCTATGACGCGCCGCTGGATCATTATGATGACGACATCGCGGCGCTCGAGGCACATGCGGGGCGGGAACCACGCTGGGTGCTTCCAGGCGGGAAGATGAATTTCTTCGCACCGCGTTCGGCACCTCCACTCAGCTGATCCGGGCAGTGCAGCGTTTATCGCGTGACCAGAAAGGTCACGTCATGTTTCACCCCTTTTGTGGGTGCCGCCTCGACCCTGCCTAAACGGCGAAGTGCAGCTGTCATATCAGCTTCGACAGCATAGAAGATGTTGGCTTCGATGGCTGCCTGGCGGCGGCATAGCAGGTTCAGCGCCATGCCATGGCGGCACCGGGGCCAGCAGGCGGCGAGCGCATCAAGGATATAGCGCTGCCAGCGGTCCGGATCATCGATCAGGCACAGATTGAAGGTTCCCGAGAACACTGCGTAATCCACCTGGCCGGGCGGCAGTTTGCCAACGGCAAAGCTTGCCGCTTCCTGCGGATGCCTTCGTCTGGCCTCGGCGATCATCGCCCTGGTGATGTCGATCCCTGCATACTGCCAGCCACGATATTGCGGGCGGTCCCGCATATAGTCGAGCATCGGGCCGTAGCCGCAGCCGACATCGGCAATCGACGGGTCCCGCCGTCCGGCATGATCCGCGACAGTGCCCAGAAGCGCGGCGAACCGTGCAGTCTGGCTTTTGGACGAGTTCCAGAACACGCCCTGCGGCGTGGCGCCATGGCGCGACAGTGCCCGCCGATAAGCACGGCTTAACCCAGATTCAACAGAAAAGGGGCGGATGGCATCAATCAGTCCCCTCATCGGTAAATCTGCTCCCAATCCATGGCAGACGAGTCTATGGTCAAACCGTTCGGCTGCCTAGCCGGACTGGGCCATATGATGGTCCATATCATTGACGGAGAGAGAGAATATGCCAGGCTTTACGGGTAAATGCCTTTGCGGCGCGGTCAGCTACACCTCGCACGAGGATCCGATCGTTACCATCAACTGCCATTGCGATGATTGCCGCCGGTCGACCGGCGCGGTGTTTGGCACGAATGTGATGGTGCCAGAGGACCGGGTGGATATCAGC